>CALSBD010000384.1:0-3904 GCA_943373055.1 Rhizobium sp. Q54 | reverse complement strand
TTCAGTGAGACGGAACCGCCTTACGCTCCTTTCCGTGTGCCCCTCAAGCACTCTTGCGAAAAGCCAGTGCCACTTGTCGCAGCAGGTTCGACAGCCGCATGCCAAAGGCTCGGCGCGCCGGCGCGGTTGGCCCGCATCAGGCGGCACGGCGGCTGTCGGCGAGCTTCATGAGCTTGAGGTTGGAGCTGACGATAACGGCGCTTTCGATGCGGTCGATCACATCGCGTTCGAGGTCGACACCGGGCGCGATCTCCTCAAGCCGCAAGCAGCCGCGATCCAGCCGAAAGACCGCGCGCTCGGTGATGTACAGCACCGATTGCCCCGCCTTGCTCGCCAACGGGCCGTTGAAGGAAATCTTCGGCACGGACCGCAAGAACTTACGGTGACGCCCTTCCTGGCGGATCGACAGCCCGCCGTCGCGCACCGCCACGTCGAGGCCACCGGCGGTGAGCGAACCACAAAACACCACGCGCTTGGCGGCGCGGGAGATATTCGCAAAGCCGCCGATCCCGGGCACCCGGCCGGGGAAGTGACTGACATTGACGCTGCCGGTGCTGTCGACCTGCGCGAACCCGAGGAACGCGAGATCAAGGCCACCGCCATCGTAGAAATCGAACAGGTGCGACTGCTCGATGACCGCTTGGGGATGGCGCGCGGCGCCGAACGAGAGGCCGGAGGCGGGAATGCCACCGAACTGGCCCGATTCCACCGTCAGCGTGTAGTCGCGGATGCCCTCCAGATGGGCGAAGCCACCGATCTCGGCGGGAATGCCGATGCCGACATTGACGATCGCGCCTGGTGCTTGCGCAAGCTCCTCCACGGCACGGCGGGCGATGATCTCGCGCACCACGGCGGTATCGGGCGCGCTGGGCGCGGCAAGGCCGGCCGTGACATAGGCCGGATTGAAGGTCTCGGCATAGGTCTGCGGGTGGAGATCATCGTCGGCGACAACAATATAGTCGACCAAGGCGCCGGGCACCTTGATATCATGCGGCTTCAAGGCGCCGCCGGGTACGCGAGACTTAACCTGAGCGATGACAATACCGCCGCTGTTGCGGGCCGCCTGTGCCTGAGCCAGGCTATCTTGGAACGAGATCTCCTCGTCGACCGCAATATTGCCGTGGGCGTCGGCGCGGGTGCCGCGAATGAGCGCGCAGTCAATGCGCTGCGTGGGATAAAACAAAAAGGTCTCGCCGTTCACATCCATGCGCCGCATGAGGGGCGCGGACGTCACATCGTTCAACCGACCGCCGTCCTGTTCTGGGTCGATGAAGGTGCCCAGGCCCACGCGGGACAAGATGCCCGGCAAGCGGGCGGCGGTGGCGCGAAACAGCTGGCTGACCACACCCTGGGGCCAATTGTGCGCTTCGATGGCGCCCGACAGCGCAAGGGCGCCCAAGCGCGGGACGAAGCCCCAAAATCCACCGATTGCGCTCGACACCAAGCCAGGCTGAGCCAGGTGGTCGAGGCCGCGCCCGGCACGATCGCCAGACCCTGCCGCGAACAACAGCTTCAAGCGGCGCGGTGAGCCGGTGGTGCGAAACCGCTCGCCCAGCGCCGCGGTGAGCGCCTCGGGGTGGCCGCAGCAGCCAAAGCCGCCGGGGACAACGCACCAGTCATCCTGGATCAAGTGAGCGGCCTCGGTGGCGGTGATGAACGGCATGGTCGCGGTCCTTCGGTGAGGGCGATGGTGAGAGGGAGAGAGCTTGGCGGCGCACGCCGAATGGGCGCGCCGCCAGGTATCAAGAAGAGGAAGGGCCCGGCCCGCCGCTCGAGCGGTGTTCGATCTGATTGTGTCAGATCAGCGCTCTAGATGTTTGATTTCGCATACTCTTTTCCAGGAACCAGTTTTTACGTCCTGGGAGTATGCGCTCGGGCGGACCGGATCGGCGGACCGTCAAGCGGCGAGCTTGACGGGCTGTTCCCACACGACGAGGAACGTGCAGCCGGTTTCAGACGAGAGCGCATGGCCGCTGTCGGGCGGGCAGACTTCCAAGGTGCCCGGGCCGTGGCGGCCGGCGTCGTTGATCAGTTCGCCCTGCAACACGAAGATGAGCTCATAGCCGGGGTGAATGTGCCGCTGCACCTTGGCGCCGGGCTGGTAGCGCACGAGAGCAGCGGAGGGGCCATCAGCGCCGGTGTCGGTGGTGTCGTAGAGCCGGTAGATTTCGACGCCTTCACGGCCGGGTTGCTTGAACCCTTCGAACTGGAGCGTCTTGAGGACGTCGGGGTTCGACAGGATGTTCGAGATGATTTGAGCGCCACGCATGATGTGTCTCCTGAGGATGGGAATGAACGAT
This sequence comes from Rhizobium sp. Q54, assembly GCA_943373055.1. Lineage (GTDB taxonomy): Bacteria > Pseudomonadota > Alphaproteobacteria > Rhizobiales > Ancalomicrobiaceae > CALSBD01. The sequence goes on along the minus strand of CALSBD010000384.1, from coordinate 1,604 downwards.
AGGGGTTGGGGAGAAGAGGTGGCCGGCGTCGGCGCCGGCCACGGGGGCAGGCAGGCATTACCGCTTGTTGGAGAGGTAGACGCCCATAGCGGCGAGGCCGAAGCCGACGAGGTCCAGGGTCGAGGGCATCTCGCCCAGCGTCGCGGAGGCCATGACTTGGGTGACCGGCGGGATGAGGTAGAAGAGGCTCGCGACCTTGGTCGCCTCACCGCGGCGGATCATCAGATACAGAAGCATCAGGGCGCCGATGGAGTTCATCAAAGCGAGCCAGATCACCGAACCGGCGAACATGGGCGTCCAATTGATGACCATGGTCTCCGTCATCATGGCGGCGCCCAACATCACCACCGCGCCGACCAGCATTTGCACGCAGCCGGTGATGCGCAGATCAAGTGTCGAGCAGAACTTCTTTTGATAAAGTGTGCCCGCGGTGATGCCGAACAGCGCCATGCCGGTGGCCAAGTATCCGCTCAAGGCTGCAAAGTCCGCGCCCAGACGATCGGCGACGACCAGCGTGACGCCCAACAACCCCAGGCCAAGGCCGGCCCACTGGCGCCATGTGACGCGCTCCTTAAGCACGTAGCCCGCCGCCAGCGCGACGAACACCGGCATGAGGCCGACGATCAGCGCGGATTGGCCGGCCGGGACCCCGTTCTTCATGCCCGTGTAGAGGCCGCCGAACTGCATGGCCTGCATGAAGAAGCCGACCACGGCCATATGGCCGATTGGCCGCCAATCCTGCGGCATGGGAGCCTTCGTGGCGATCGCGAAGGCCAGAACCAATAGGCCGGCCAAGGTGAACCGTAAGAAGGTCATCGTGAACGGCTCGGCATACTGGATGCCGATGGCGCCGCCGATGTAGCCTGAGCTCCACAGAAGGATGAAACTGAAGGGGATCAGGGTTCGTGTGGGAACCGTTGAGATCGTTGCTGCATAAGACATGCTTTTGCTCCGGTGTGAATGTCCTTGAGCACCGTGGCACGCAGCCTGCGTCGGCATAAGCAAATTGGATTTATCCGACACGTGCCTACAACTTATGGAATTTTATGGTTGCAGAGATTCTCAAATTTCTCGTAATAGATGGGTGGTCCGATTGGTGCGCTCATAAGTATACATACCATCGACGCTGACCGACCGGCATCTCACCCGGCCGTACCCGATCAACGGGACCCGCTTGCGCGCAATGGGGGTCCAACACCGCGCCGATAGCCGTGGAGGCGACCCATGCGACGCTATAACTTCGATACCCAGGTCCTGCGTAGCTTGATCACCATCGTGGATGCCGGCAGTTTTGCCGCTGCAGCCGACCAGCTCAACATGACGCAACCGGCGATCAGCCAGCAAATGCGCAAGCTTGACGACATGGTCGGCCAGCCGTTGTTTCGCAAGGACGGGCGACGTCTTGTGCTCACCAATGCCGGCGAGTTGCTCGTCAATCTGGCGCGCGAGATCATCGAGCTCAACGACCGTATTCCCCAGACGCTCGGCATGGGGCAAGGCAGCGAAGTGGTGCATATCGGCATGCCGGAGCACTTCTCCGAGGCGCTGTTGCCGGTGTTGATGGCGCGCGCGCACGCGGAATTTCCCAATGTGCAGCTGGTTGT
>CALSBD010000383.1:0-3909 GCA_943373055.1 Rhizobium sp. Q54 | reverse complement strand
TATGCAGACCACCTGCGCGAGGCGTTTCCCGCGTCAGCGGCGGTGTTTGATGAGATGGCCGCCGAGGAGAGCGAGCATCGCCAGCGTCTGGCCGACATGCACCGCCAAAAGTTCGGCGAGCGCATGCCGCTGATCCGGCGTGAGCACGTGCGCGGCTTTTATGAGCGCCGCCCGACTTGGCTGGTAAAGTCCCTGCCGCTGGAGACCATTCGGCGCGAGGCGATGATCATGGAGGCGCAAGCCCACCGCTTCTATCGGCAGGCCGCGCAAGCCACCAGCGACCTCACCATCCGCAAGCTCTTGCTGGACCTCGCCGAAGCCGAAAAGAGCCACGTGTCGCTCGCCCACCGGCTGGGGCTCGCGGTGGCGCCCGACGCGCGGGCGGAAGAGGACGAGACAGCACGGCGCATGTTCGTGCTGCAGTATGTCCAGCCTGGCCTGGTCGGCCTGATGGATGGTTCGGTCTCTACCCTCGCCCCGGTATTCGCGGCGGCCTTGGCGACCGGCTCCACCTGGGAGACCTTCTTGATTGGCACCGCGGCGGCGGTGGGCGCCGGCATCTCAATGGGCTTCGCCGAGGCGCTGTCGGATGATGGCAAGCTGTCGGGTCGCGGCTCGCCGTGGATCCGTGGCTTCGCGGCCGGCATCATGACGACGATCGGTGGCCTGGGTCACTCGTTGCCGTTCTTGATCCCCGACTACCGCATTGCCATGACGGTCGCCATCATCGTGGTGGCCATCGAACTGTGGGCGATCGCGTGGATCCGGTGGAAATATATGGACACCCCGTTCTTCCGCGCCGCCTTCCAGGTGGTGATCGGTGGCGTGTTGGTGTTTCTCACCGGCGTGTTCATTGGCGCGGGGTGAGTGCGATCAGCGGTTCCGTCGAGCGACGCGGCGCGCTATGAGGCGGCTTGGTGATTGCCGGTCCGCGCCTGAGCGGCAGGCGCACCGTGAGTGAGCCATGCCGCCGCGTTTACCCATTGACGATGCCTTGCCTGCCCTCCTCGACGCGCTGTCGCGCCACGCGTCCGCCGTGGTCGTCGCGCCGCCGGGCGCGGGCAAGACGACCCGGGTGCCACTCGCCCTCTTGGATCAACCCTGGTGCGCTGGCCAACGCCTTCTCCTTCTGGAGCCGCGACGGCTCGCCGCGCGCGCAGCGGCGCGGCGCATGGCGGCGACGCTTGAAGAAGAGGTCGGCGCCACCGTTGGCTACCGGGTGCGGCTTGAAAACAAGGTGAGCGCCAAGACGCGCATCGAGGTGGTCACCGAGGGCGTGTTCACCCGCATGATCCTTGATGACCCGAGCCTTGAGGGCGTTGGCGCGGTGCTGTTTGACGAGTTTCATGAGCGCTCGCTTGATGCGGACTTGGGCCTCGCGCTCGCGCTGGAGACGCAAGGCGCGCTGCGCGAAGACCTGCGGCTCATCGTCATGTCGGCGACGCTCGACGGTGCGGCAATTGCCCGCCACCTCAAGGGCGCGCCGGTGATTGAAAGCCAGGGCCGGGCTTATGAGGTGGACACACGCTACCTGGGCCGCGATCCGCGCCAGCGCATTGAGGACGCCATGGTCGCGGCGATCCGCCAGGCGCTCGACACCGAGCCGGGCTCGATCCTCGCTTTCCTGCCGGGCCAAGGCGAAATCCAGCGGGTAGCCGAGCGGCTGCAAGAACGGCTACCCGACAGTGTCGACGTGGCGCCGCTCTATGGCACGCTATCGCCGCAGGAGCAGGACCGGGCGATCCAACCGGCGCGCCCGGGCCGACGCAAAATCGTGCTCGCCACCTCGATCGCGCAGACCTCGCTGACCATTGAGGGCATCCGCGTCGTGGTCGACAGCGGGCTGGCGCGGGTGCCGGTATTTGAGCCCAGCGTGGGGCTCACCCGGCTGGAGACGGTGCGCGCCTCGCGGGCGGCGGTTGATCAGCGGCGCGGACGCGCGGGCCGCACGGAACCGGGCGTGTGCTATCGCCTGTGGGACGAGGCGGCCACGCTCGCCTTGCCGGCGCAAGATCGGCCGGAAATATTGGAGGCTGATCTGGCGCCCTTGGTGCTTGATCTTGCCGCCTGGGGCGTCACCGATCCGGCGCCGCTCGCTTTCTTGGATGCGCCACCGGCTGCCGCATGGAGCGAGGCGGTGCGGCTCTTGCAGGCGCTCGACGCGCTCGATGCGAGCGGTTTGATCACCGCCGAGGGCCGCGCCTTGCAAAGCCTGCCGCTGCATCCACGGCTCGCCCACATGGTGCGCCAAGCGGCCCGTTTTGATGCCACCGGCCTCGCATCGGACCTGGCAGCTCTCATCCAAGAGCGCGGACTTGGCGGCACCGGCGTTGATCTGGCTGATCGGCTGCGACGGTTTTCCACCGACCGATCCAAGCGGGCCGATGACGCGCGCGCCCTATCGGCCCGCTATCGACGTCTCGTCGGGGGTGGGGCGACCGGCCGGCCCGTGAACTTCGAAGGCGACACGGTCGGCGCCTTGCTGGCGCTTGCCTATCCCGACCGGATCGCACAGGCGCGTGGCGCGACCGGCCATGTCCGGCTCGCCAATGGGCGCGGCGCGATGCTGGACGCCTCCGACGCGCTGGCCCGCGAGCCGTTCCTGGTGGTCGCCGATCTACAAGGCGCGGCCAGCGGGGCGCGCATCCAATCGGCGGCCGCGATCCCGAAGACGACGCTTGAGACGGTGTTCGCCGATCGCATCACCACAGAAACCGAGGCGCGCTTTGATGAAGGCTCCGGCGCGGTGCGCGCGCGGCGGGTGCGCCGGCTCGATCGACTGGTCTTGAGCGAGGAGGTGATCGCCAAGCCCGACGCCGGTCTCGTCAAGCTTGCCCTCATCGATGCGGTGACCCGGCGCGGCGCGGCGGCCCTGCCCTGGTCGAAAGCCCAGCTCGCCTTGCGCGAGCGGGCGACCTATGCGCGCCGGTTCGATCCCGAGATCACCGCCGATGTGAGCGACGAGGCCTTGACGGCGACCGTGGCGACCTGGCTGGGACCGTTCCTTCATGGCAAGTCCGCGCTGTCGCACATCACCGCCGAAGATCTCGGCCAAGCCCTCGATCTTCTCGTGCCCTATGGCGCGCGGCGCGCGCTCGATGCCTTCGCGCCGAGCCATTTCACGGCCCCCACCGGGTCGACCATCGCGATCGACTATGCGGCCGAGGCGGGTCCGACCATCGCCATCCGCGTGCAGGAGCTGTTTGGTCTGGCCAAGCACCCCACCATCGCCGACGGCGCAACGCCTTTGGTCGTGGAGCTCCTGTCCCCCGCCCATCGGCCGATCCAGGTGACCCGCGACCTCGTCGGTTTCTGGCGCGGCTCGTGGACCGACGTGAAAAAAGACATGCGCGGCCGCTATCCCAAACACGTTTGGCCCGACGACCCCGCCACCGCCGCCCCCACCACCCGCGCAAAGCCGCGGGGAACTTGACGAGGCGGGCCCATTGTTCCCCTAAGTCGCCCTTTTTCCGTCCAATCGAGGCGGATTTTCTAATCCTTCGTTCACGCCGTTTGCACGAAGCCATCCTCGCCTCGCGTGATCACGAAGTCGTGATCATCCTATGCACGATTTCTCCAAGATTCGGCGTAGACTGTGTTCTCAAGACAACAGCCCATCGATGCGCCGCGATAAGACGGCAGGGAGGCATCATGGCACCGGCAGTGACGACCCATCTCCAGGGGGACTCCGTCTCCTTGGGAGCCGAGATGCGCCATCGGGACGCGTCTCCCGCCAGCGCGCGCGCCACGGCGCCGCGCGGACGCGGCCGGACGTCGCTGGAGCGACGGGAGCCCGGGCGCACGACCCCGCTCAAAAACCGAGTCGATCCTTTTGGCGATCTGTTTGCCTCCGCCGAGCGCGGCCTGTTCATGGGCAATCGCGGCGGCCGTTTCCATGATCCGGTGACG
>CALSBD010000382.1:0-3916 GCA_943373055.1 Rhizobium sp. Q54 | reverse complement strand
GAACGTGCGACCTTCCGCCACCACGCGCGGCGACAACGCCGCCTTTGCCCCATCGACAATGCCATCGGGTGTGACAAGCCCCGCCAGCAGCATCTCGGCGACCGCCTCGATGATGCCGGAGCCGCAAATGCCTGTCACGCCGGTCGACTGGGTCGCCTCGGCGAAGCCGGGATCATTCGACCACAGGTCGGAGCCGATCACCTTGAAGCGCGGCTCCAAGGTCACCGGGTCAATGCGCACGCGCTCGATGGCGCCCGGCGCGGCGCGCTGGCCGGAGGCGATCTGCGCGCCTTCAAACGCGGGGCCGGTGGGCGACGAACAGGCGAGCATGCGGGTGCGGTTGCCCAGCACGATTTCCGCATTGGTGCCCACGTCGACGAGCAACGTGAGCTCGTCCTTCAAATACGGCCCTTCGGAAAGCACCACCCCGGCGGTGTCGGCGCCCACGTGACCCGCGATCAGCGGCAAGCAATAGACCCGCCCGCCCGGCGCGATCGTGAGCCCCAATTCCGACGCACGCCAATCGGACGCGGCATCGACCGTGAGCGCAAACGGCGCGCCACCGAGTTCGACGGGATCGAGCCCCAGGAACAGGTGATGCATGATCGGGTTACCGACGACGGTGACCTCCAACACGTCGGCGGGTGCCAGCCCCGCCTCACTGGTGACGGCGCCAATGAGGCCGTCGAGCGCCTGGCGCACCACGTCGGTCATTTCGCGATCGCCGCCGGGGTGCATCATCACATAGGAGACCCGGCTCATCAGATCTTCGCCGAAGCGGATCTGTGGGTTCATCACGCCCGACGAGGCCAGCACATCGCCCGTCGTCAGATCGCACAAATGAGCGGCGATGGTGGTGGAGCCGATATCGACCGCCACACCATGGGCTTTCTCGCGCAGACCGGGCCACACTGCCACGATATCCCGCTTCAAGCGCACCGCGACGGTGACCGACCACTGGCCGGCCCGCAAGGCGCGCTGCAAGGTGCGCAATACGGTGAGATCGGCGACCAGACCCGACAGCCCCCACTGGGCGTGGAGCGCTTCTTCCAGCCGGCGCAGGTCGGAGGCGGGGTCGTGCATGTCGGGCTCGCGCACCTCGACATAGAAGAGTTGGACCACCGGATCGATGGCGATGGGGTGCGCCTCGGCGCGCTTGCGCACCACTTGGCGGTGCACCTGGCTATCGGGCGGCACATCGATGACAGCATCGCCGCACACTTTGGCCTGGCAGCCCAGCCGCCGGCCGGCCGCAAGCTCGCCGCGCTTCGACGTGTAGCGCGCCTCAACCGCGTTCCAACCGGTGACGTGGTCGGGGGCCGACTTGATGCCGAGCTTGGCGAACTCGCCTTCGCCAACCGTGACCTGGCAGCGGCCGCAAATGCCGCGTCCGCCGCACACGCTATCGAGATCCACGCCGGCCTTGCGCGCTGCTTCCAAGACCGAGGTTCCCTCGGTGACCTTGAGACGCTTGCCGGAGGGCGCGAAGAAAACGAGATGTTCGGTCATGACGGTTCCTGACGGACGATGCCCCACCATACGGGATTTCGCGCACGCGAACGGATGCCTGATTGCGACATGGGATAGCGACCGCGCGACATCTCCAAGCGGGATGCGGCGATCACATCGTGTTGACCACGCTTTACGCCCTGCGTGCGCGGGCCAATTGCCGACAGATACGGCATTCGTTTCGCTTGACGCCTGGGGCGATCCGGTGTGCCGTAGCGCAGAGGGACGGGGCGGTCCACGCGGTGCGATGAGGAGACGACATGGTGGGGTTTGCCACGGTTCGATGGATGCGTCTGGCGGCGGTGGCCGCCGCGGTATTGGCCAGTGGACTTAGCCTGCCGTCGAGCGAGGCCGCCGAAGGTGTCTGGAAGCATGGCACGGCCTTGATGGGCGAGGTGAAGCGCCCGGCCGGCTTTTCGCACTTTGACTATGTCAATCCCAACGCGCCAAAGGGCGGGCGCGTGCGGTTCGGCGCCATGGGCACCTTTGACAGCCTCAACCCGATCAACTCGTTGAAGGGTACGTCGGCCGCGGGCATTTCGCTCATTTATGATCAGTTGTTGGCCACCGCGCTTGATGAGCCGTCCACGATGTACGGCCACATCGCGGAGGCGATGAGCTATCCGGCCGACTACTCCTCGGTCACCTTCCGGCTCAATCCGGCTGCCAAGTGGCACGACGGTACGCCGATCACGCCCGAAGATGTGATTTGGTCGCTCGAAGCGGCCAAGCAGTCCAATCCGGGACAGGCGTTTTACTACAAGAACGTCAATTCCGCCGAGAAGACCGGCGAGCGCGAAGTGACGTTCACATTCGATGAGAAGGGCAATCGCGAGCTGCCGCACATCGTGGGCCAGCTGACCATCCTGCCCAAGCACTGGTGGACAGGCACCGGCGCCGACGGCAAGCCGCGCGACATCATGGGCACCTCGCTGGAGCCGCCGTTGGGGGGTGGGGCTTACCGGGTGAAGACGTTCGAGGCCGGCCGCTACATCACCTATGAGCGGGTGAAGGATTACTGGGCGGCGGACCTCAATGTGAATGTCGGCAAGAACTATTTTGACGAACTGCACTACGAGTACTATCGCGATGAGACAGTGCTCGTTGAGGCGTTCAAAGGTGACCGGTTTGACTGGCGCACCGAGAACTCGGCCAAGAACTGGGCGACCGCCTATGATTTTCCGGCGCGAAAGGATGGTCGGGTGATCTTGGAAAGCTTCCCTGAGCGCGGCTCGGGCGTGATGGTCGGCTTTGTCTTCAACATGCGCGACCCAAAGTTCCAGGACCCGCGGGTGCGGCTCGCCTTCAACTATGCCTTCAACTTCGAGGACATGAACCGCACGGTGTTCTTTGGCCAGTACGTGCGGCCCAACAGCTACTTCTTCGGCCTTGATCTCGCGTCGTCCGGCTTGCCGCAAGGTCGCGAGTTGGAGCTGTTGCAGGCGGCGAAGGAAAAGGGGCCGATCCCGGAAGAGGTGTTCACCAAGACCTACGCCAACCCGGTGGTCAATCAGCCCACGGACGAGCGCACCCATTTGCGCGAAGCGCTGCGGCTGTTACGCGAAGCGGGTTGGGAGACCCGTGACGGCAAGCTCGTCAACACCAAGACCGGCCAACCCTTCCAGACCGAGTTCATGATCAACTCACCCACGTTCGAGCGCGTGGCGGTGCCGTTCCGCGCCATGCTCGGCCGGCTTGGTATTGACGTAACGGTCCGCAACGTCGACCCGTCGCAATACATCAACCGCATTCGGTCGCGGGATTTCCAAATCATCTACACGGGCTGGGGCCAGTCGCAATCGCCCGGCAACGAGCAGCGCGACTATTTCGGCTCGGAAGCTGCCGATCGCGAATCCTCGCGCAATCATGGCGGCATCAAGAACCCGGCGATCGATTTCCTGATTGACCAGGTGATCTTCGCCAAGGATCGCGCCGAGCTGGAGCACGCCACCCGCGCGCTCGACCGGGTGCTGTTGTGGAACCATTATGTGGTGCCTGGCTGGACGCTGAACGCCACGCGCGCGGCCCGCTGGGATCGATTCTCGCGGCCCGATATGCTGCCACGCTATGCGGAGCCGGCGTTCCCGACCGTGTGGTGGTGGGATGAGGCGAAGGTGGCCAAGACGGGGGCGCCGCGATGATGAACCGCCGGCAATTCCTGGATCGGCTGGCCGCCATGGCCGCCTTCACCGCCGTGCCCATCCACTTCCGGCCAGCGACGGCGCAGGAGCAGGAGTGGCGGCACGGGATGTCCACCTTCGGCGACCTCGCGCTGCCGGCCGACTTCACGCATTTTCCGTTCGTCGAGCCCAAGGCGATCAAGGGCGGCAAAATCTCGCTGCAGATCGCAGCCGTGTTGGGCAACCAAGGCTTCAACACCTTCAATACGCTCAATCCGTTCTCTGAC
>CALSBD010000381.1:0-3931 GCA_943373055.1 Rhizobium sp. Q54 | reverse complement strand
ATCGTCGGCGAGCACCTTCTTTGTGAAAATGTCGTCCAACAGACCCCGATAGCGGGGGCCGAGCGCGATCGTGTGGTGATCGATGGTCTCGTAGCGCCGATTGGTGCCGAAGTACCAGACAAACAGGCTCATGGAGTAGCTTGAGCGCTCGACCTTGCGATCGGTCCAGCGCTTGCGCACCTGGGGCGGCAACAGCTTCGCGTAGGTCCAAGCCGAATCGGCATTGGAGACAACGATGTCGGAGCGCAGCACCTCGCCCGAGGCGAGCCGGACGCCGGTGGCGGCACCATCGTCGACCAGGATTTCCTGCACCTCGGCGTGCAGCCGCACGGTGCCACCTTGGCCAGAAATGAGATCGACCAAGCCCTTCACGAGCGCGCCGGTGCCACCCATGGCGAAATGCACGCCATAGCGCCGCTCCAAATGCGACACCAACGCATACATCGACGTGACCCGGAACGGGTTGCCGCCAATGAACAACGGGTGGAACGAGAAGGCGATGCGCAGCCGCTCATCCTTGATGTACTTCGACACGAACGCGTGGACGGAGCGGTCGGCGCGGTAGCGCACGAAGCCGGGCACGGCCTGAAGCATGGTGCCAAGCTCGTTGAACGGGATTTGACCACATTCCTCGAACGCGAACTTATAGATGCTGGCGCTTTCCGACATGAAGCGCTCATACCCGGCTCTATCGGACGGCGACAGACGCATCACCTCGCCCAGCATCGCCGCGTCATCGCCCGAGGCCGCGAAGTGCGAGCCATCGGGAAACAGAATACGATAGAACGGGTTCATCGGGCGCAGATCGATATGATCGGCGAACCGCTTGCCGGCGAGCTCCCACAGCTCCTCGAACAGGAACGGCAAGGTGATGATCGTCGGCCCGGCGTCGAACGCGAAGCCATCTTGCCGGAACACCGAAGCACGGCCACCGGCCTGCTCGAGCTTTTCCAAAACGGTGACGCGGTATCCGCGGGCACCCAAACGCACGGCGGCGGCAAGACCTCCAAAGCCGCTACCGACCACAATCGCATGCGGTCGCGGGTCGGATTGAAGGGCGGAGGGAAGAGGAAGGTTGCGTGTCAACATAACTTGACATTTAATCCTTCTCTGACGTTGGACACAAGAGGGATACGCGCCCTGCGACGAAGTTGGATCAGGCGCCAAGTGGTCGGGGGTGCGGCCATCGACACGCAGGCTCACCCACGCGGACGTGATGACACACCGCTTGATCTAAGGCCGAACGGAGGGCGTAAGGGGTGCGACGGGTGGGGATCGGTGTGCTTGAAGGCGACTGGATCTCCATGAGACGAAAGTCACAACACGAAAACGGACAAGATCGACCGAGCACGGTCGCATAAGCGGGGGCAATCGAGGGCATGTCGGGACGCGCATTGGTCTGGTTTCGCGACGATTTGCGGCTAAGCGACAATCCCGCTTTAACGGCGGCCGCCCGTGACGGGCGCCCTATCGCTGCCCTCTATGTGCTGGATGAGGCGACGCCTGGCCTTCGCGCCATCGGCGGGGCCGCCAAGTGGTGGCTGCACCGCTCGCTAGAGGCGCTTTCGCGCGACCTGGCGGCGCGTGGCGTGGAGCTGATCATCCGCATTGGCCGGTCGACCGACGTGGTCCCAGCCGTTGCCAAGGCGCTCGACGTGACGGCGGTGCATTGGAACCGGCGGGTGGGCTCGACCGAAATCAAGATCGATACCGAACTCAAGGCGCTCTTCAAAGCGCGCGGTCTGGAGGTTGCGAGCCATCAGGCCAACCTCCTGTTTGAACCGTGGACAATCGCCAACAAGACCGGCGGTTTCTTCAAGGTTTACACGCCCTTTGCCCGGGCCCTGCGCGCGCTTGAGACGCCGCGCACGCCGTTGCCGGCCCCCGCTTTCACCGGGTTTGAGACGTCCGCGGCCGGGTCGGTTGGCCTATCGTCGCTCAGTCTCCTGCCAATAAAGCCCGATTGGTCAGCCGGTATTGCCGCGGCGTGGACGGTGGGTGAGGCGGCGGCGCGCGTGCGGCTGGAGCTGTTCCTCGACACCGCAATCGCCGGCTACGCGGACGGTCGCAACCGGCCGGATCAAGTGTCGACCTCCCGGCTATCGCCGCACCTGAAGTTTGGCGAGATCTCCCCGTTTCAAGTGTGGCACGCGGCCGAATTGCGCGGCGCGACCGGGCGGGCGCCCAAGGGTGATGTGGATAAATTCCTCGCGGAGGTCTTGTGGCGCGAGTTCGCTTATCACCTCTTGCACCACCATCCCGATTTGGCCACGCGCAACTTTCAGCCGCGGTTTGATGAGTTTCCGTGGCGCACCGATCCGGCAGCGCTCACGGCTTGGCAAAAAGGGCAAACGGGCTACCCGATTGTCGACGCCGGCATGCGAGAGCTTTGGACCACCGGCTGGATGCACAATCGGGTGCGCATGATCGTGGGCTCGTTCTTGGTCAAGCACCTGCTTTTGGATTGGCGGCACGGCGAGGCGTGGTTCTGGGATACGCTCGTCGACGCCGATCCGGCCAACAACACCGCGAGCTGGCAGTGGGTCGCGGGCACGGGTGCGGACGCGGCCCCCTATTTCCGTGTCTTCAATCCGATCCTGCAGGGCGAAAAGTTTGATCCCAAGGGCGCTTACGTGAAACAGTGGTGCCCGGAGCTCGCGCAGCTGCCAACCACCGCCGTTCATAAGCCGTGGACCTTGGCACCCCACGAGGCGAGCCGGTTTGGCGTGCGGCTGGGGGTAACCTACCCCAAGCCCATCATCGATCACGAGGCCGGCCGCCGACGCGCGCTGGAGGCCTTCGAGACACTCAAGGACGGCCGAACCGCCGCCGAATGACATCCACGTTCAAGAGGCCGAAGCGCCCACGACATTGATAGAAGGGTCACTTATGAAGATCGCCGTCATCGGCTCCGGCATCGCCGGAAACACCGCCGCCTGGGCCCTCTCGCAAGGGCCGGGCGCTTCGGCGCGCGAGGTGACCGTCTATGAGAAGGACCCGCGCATTGGCGGCCACGCCCACACCGTGGATGTCGATTATGACGGCACGTCGATCGCGGTCGACATGGGCTTCATCGTTTATAACGAGCTCAACTATCCCAACATGATCGCGCTGTTTGACCACCTGGGGGTCAAGACCAAGCCGTCGGATATGTCGTTCGCGGTGTCGATTGACGAAGGCAAGCGCGAGTGGAAGGGCGCCGACCAGATGTTCCAGGGCCTCTTCGCGCGCAAGCGCAATGCCCTGTCGCCGGCGTTCTACGGCATGCTTTTGGAGATCCTGCGCTTCAACAAACGAGCCCTTGCGGACCTTGATGCCGGGACGCTCGATGGTTTGTCGCTGGGTGAGTATCTCGCCAAAAACCGCTTCAAGGGTCGGTTCCTCACCGACTATTTGATCCCCATGGGGGCGGCGATTTGGTCGATGCCGACCGACGAGATGCTGCGGTTCCCGGCTCGCTCGTTCGTGCAGTTTTTCCGCAATCACAAGCTCCTGCATTTTGACCGGCCGGTGTGGCGCACGGTCGATGGCGGCAGCCGCGAATATGTGAAGCGCATCATCGAGCCCTACGCAGAGCGCATCCGCGTGGGCGTTGGCGCGACCCGCATCGAGCGCGGCGCGGGCGGGGTGATGGTGTCCGACACGACCGGTCACACGGAGCGGTATGACGAGGTGATCCTGGCCTGTCACTCCGATCAGGCGCTCGGTCTTCTCTCGGACGCCACGGCGGAGGAGCGCGCGGTGCTCGGCGCGATCCGCTACAAGGACAACAAGGTCTATTTGCACCGCGACGAGACCTTGATGCCCAAGCGCAAGGCGGCGTGGGCGGCGTGGAACTTCCTATCCTGGCCGACCGAGGACGACGATGCGCGGCGGGTGTCGGTGAGCTACTCGATGAACCTCTTGCAGGGCATCCCGGAGCGCTATCCCC
>CALSBD010000380.1:0-3936 GCA_943373055.1 Rhizobium sp. Q54 | reverse complement strand
AAATCATCGAGACCGCGGATCACAGGATCCGCGGCGCGCGCGTCACTTAATGACGAACGGCAAGAGGCCCAGGAAGCGGGACCGCTTGATCGCCTGGGCGAGCTCGCGCTGCTTCTTGGCCGACACGGCCGTGATGCGCGACGGCACGATCTTGCCACGCTCGGAAATGTAGCGCTGCAGGAGCTTGACGTCCTTGTAGTCGATCTTCGGCGCATTGGCGCCCGAGAACGGGCAGGTCTTGCGCCGGCGGAAGAACGGGCGACGGGCGCCCTGGGAAGCCGCTTCAGCCATCAGAGGTTCTCCTCGCCATCCATGTCATCATCATCACGGCCGCGACGCGGGCCGCGATCGTCGCGATCACGACGCGGGCCACGATCACCGCGGTCACCGCGATCGCCACGCTCACCGCGGCGCTCATCGCGCTCGCGCTTCTGCAGCATCATGGACGGGCCGTCCTCAAGCGCCTCGACCCGGACGGTCATAAAGCGGATCACGTCCTCGGAGATGAGGTGCAGACGCTCCAGCTCCGAAATCGCCGCCGGAGGAGCGTCGATGTTGAGCAGCGCATAGTGCGACTTGCGGTTCTTCTTGATGCGGTAGGCGAGGGACTTGAGGCCCCAGTATTCCACCTTGCTGACCGACCCGCCCAGACCCTCAACCGTGGCCTTAAACTGGTCCGTCATGGTCTCGACCTGCTGGGCCGAGACGTCCTGGCGCACCAGGACGACGTGCTCATAGAGCGGCATGACAGTTTCTCTCGTAAGGATGGGGAGAGCCCATCCGGTCCATCGTTTCAGACACCGGCGCCAAGCCTCTCGGTCGCCTCACGGGACCGGGTATTGCTCATTGCTGACGGAGAGTGGAGACACCGGACGCCGGAGGGGAGGGAAACCCTTCGCCACTCCTGCTCGCCCCACAAGGACGCGAGCCGCCCGTTCAGCCACCAGCCGGGTGTCCGTCGGAAGTCGGTCGTGTAAGCGAACGGCGGCCAAAGCGCAAGCGCTTCGGCGGTGTTATTCGCCTTGAAGGCCGATTTGAGGCCTCATTTCAAGGTGGCAACCGGACCGCTGACCCAACCGCCCGATAAAAAACGCCTCCCGACCGGAGCCGGGAGGCGGTGTCAAAAAAGTCACGCGGCGGCGATCACAGCTGCTGCATGGCCGCCAGTTCGCCAACACCGTCGCGGCCATAGATATCGTCGCGGAAATGCACGACGCCATTGGCCGTCGACCAGGCGGTGACGTAGTTGGTGTAGACCGGCACCGGATTGGTCACCTTTGCGTCGATGCGCTCACCGGTGCGGATGACGTTGTCGATCGCCTCGCGCGGCCATTGGGTGGTGTCGCGCAAGATCCAGGTGACCAGGTCGCGCACGTTCTGAATGCGCATGCAGCCCGACGAGTGGAAGCGCGCGTTGTCGCCAAACAGCGTCTTGAACGGCGTGTCGTGCATATAGACGTTGTGCGGATTGTGGAAGTTGATCTTCACCGACCCCATCGCGTTCATCTCACCTGGATCCTGGCGAATGCGATAGTTGATCGCCTCGTCGGAATTCCAGTTGACCTGCTCGGGCATCAACTCAACGCCCTTCTGGTCGAAGATGCGGATCTTCAGGCGCCGGAAATAATCCGGGTCCTCGCGCATCTTCGGGATCAGGTCCTTTTGAATAATGGAGACCGGAACCGTCCAATACGGGTTGAAGTTGATCTCGTGGATGCGCGACATCAGGATTGGCGTCTGCCGGTCCACCTTGCCGACAACGGCAGTGTGGCGCGCCACCACGCGGCCCATCTCGACGGCTTCGAGCTGAGCGGCGGGGATGTTCACAAACACATAGCGGTCGCCCAAATTGCCCGACATGGAGCGCACGCGGACGAGATTGGTCTCAAGCTGTTGCAGGCGCTTTTCGGCCGGCACGTTCATCATGTCGAGGGTGGCCTTATCGGCCACGCCGGTCGCCTTCATGCCATGGCGGATCTGGAACCGACGCACGGCGATATCGACATAGGAATCAAACACATCCTGCGTGCCGACATTGTTTTGAAGGTCACCGGTCACCGTCAGGCGCTGACGCAGCGCCACGACGTCGTCCGAGCGCGAGCCGATCCGCAGGCGCTGGCGCGCCCCAACCGGCCGCCAGCCACCGCGATTGACGATGTCGGCATAAAGCGGGATAGCGCGCTCAATATTAAACGCAGTGTCGGGCGACAACAGCGGCGACGAGCTCAAAAGCTCGCCTGCGGTCACCTGGCTCCCATCAAACTTGTTCTGCCACTCGCCGACCACCTGCTGACGCAGCATGATATCGACGGGGCCTTCTTGCGCCTCGGCTGGCAGCGCGCGCGCGGCCACCACGGCGGCCAAACCGCCCAACAGCGCGCGGCGGCTCACGCCCGCTTGCGCCACGGCTTTGAAAATCCCATCGCGGGATTTCGCGGAATTTAGCAATCCGGCCGGTCGGCGACCACGTATCGACATACGGAACTTCCTCGTTTCCTGCGCTTGAGCATGAAAGCGACGTGTCAGTTAGTCGGTATCACGCTCACGGTTAACGAAGCAACACCACGCAACCATGGCCAGGATGTGGCCGACCGCGTGAAGAGCCGCCGGCGGATCCGGCAGCGTTGCGAGGACATAGCGATTTCACCCGAATCGGGCGGTCAGATGATCGCTGCCCGAGCGCGCGATAACATTGGAGTGAAGTATGGAAATTCTTTGGACGCCCATGACCGTCGCGATCGCCAGCCTGGTGATGACCGTCGTGGTGTTCTCCATCGTGTGGGCCATCCACGTGCCGCTGAAGGACGCTGGCATCGTGGACTATTGGTGGGGCCCCGGCTTCGCTGTGATGGCGATCATGACGGCCTGGCTTGCCGGCCACTTCGCGCCCACCGAGCTCGTGATCATCGGATGCGTGACGCTGTGGGCGGTGCGCCTGGGCATCTATATGGCCGCGCGCCATCAAAAGATGGATGGTGAGGACCCCCGCTACGCGGCCATGCGGCTTGATGCCGGGCCGAATTGGTGGTGGCAAAACCTGGCGATCGTCTTTTGGCTCCAGGCGGTCATCCAGTGGATCGTCGCCACGCCGATCCATGCCGCCCTTCTGTATCCCGGTGAGACCGACGCGGCGCTCTTCGTCCTCGGCGGCTTGTTGTTTGTGGCCGGCTTCGGGATTGAAGTGCGTGCGGATGCTGAGATTGCCCGCTTCAAGGCAAACCCGGCCAATAAAGGTCGTCTACTCACAACGGGTCTGTTCGCCTGGACGCGCCATCCCAACTACTTCGGTGAGTCCGTGCTGTGGTGGGGCTTGGGCCTGATGGCGTTTGCAAGCTCGGGCGTCTGGTGGGCCTTCGTCGGCCCGGCGATCCTCACCTTCCTTCTCTTGAAGGTGTCGGGCGTTACGCTCCTCGATAAGCACCTCTCCAGCCGCCCCGGTTGGGAGGCTTACGCGGCGCGCACACCCGCGTTCTTCCCCCGCCCGCCGCGCGCCGAGCCCGCCATCGCCGAGTGATCAGGGGCCAGTGGCCCCTCCCAAAACGGATCGAGCCCCGAGTTGCCTCGGGGCTCGCCCGTCCTTCGCGGGAAATCGACCGGCGATCTGGAGGAAACCGGCCGAAATAGAAAGTTTGAGCGTCGCTCAGAGCCGATAGAGGATTGGGTCGGTCCAGATGCGCCCCCAGGCCGGGCTTGCCCGGTTTGGGCGTCCAAGACTTGGAGCGCGTCGCTCAGAGCCGATAGAGGATTGGGTCGGTCCAGAAGCGCCCCCAAGCCGGGCGTGCCCGGTTTGGGCACGTCAAGACTTGGAGCGCGTCGCTCAGAGCCGATACGCGTCGCTCAGAGCCGATAGAGGATCTGGTCGGTCCAGAAGCGCTCCAACCGGTAGAGCGACTTGTTGAGCGTCTTGAACTCCGAGGCGCCGATGCCGCCGACCTG
>CALSBD010000379.1:0-3937 GCA_943373055.1 Rhizobium sp. Q54 | reverse complement strand
CTGAGGGTTGATCTACCGCGGCATGCCGCGCTCATGTCAGGTGGTCGCGTACTGCCCGCGGGAGTGTTGCGCGCTGCTGTCGTCAGCGGCAGCGAAGGGCGGTGAAAGCCACATCGCTGAGGTGCAAATCCCCATTGAAATCCGATAAGGAACCGGACAGTGTCCGGCCGCCCACCCCTAGCTATGTCGGGCAAAGGAGCTCCTATGCGTTACGTTCGTCCCGCCCTTGTCGCGCTGTGCCTGATGGCTCTGCCGGCGCACGCCGAAACCATTGATGTCGGCCAAGCCACCTGCAAGGACGTGCTTGAGCTGAAGACCGATGATTTGACCGCACTCATGATGTGGACCCATGGCTATTTCGGTGGCCAGGCCAATGACACCACGATCGACTTCAAGGCATTTGAAGAGGCTGGCAAGGTGATTGGCGAGTATTGCGGCAAGAACCCCGATGCCAACTGGCTGGAATCGATCGAGAAACTCGGCAAGTGATGGGGTCTTGAGACGGCTCGGATCGTGAATGGCACGATACGGGCCGCGACGACCGGCAACCCAAAATGGGGCTCGGACCTGCCAATTGCCCGAGCCCTTTTTGATTTTGCAGGGTTTTCCTTTTGAGACAGATGGCTTGAAAGCCAGACGGCTAAACGACGGCTGTCAGCCCATGTCGGGCGGCTCAATCCTCGTCGCTGCCGCCGCCGCGCGCTTCGCGCGGGACATTGCCCCACTTGCCGCCGGTGCCATCCCGCGCCACGAAATAGCTGCCGCAGCCATACTTCCATTCGCGCGGACGGCCGATGTCGACGTGGATCATGTTGCCGTGGCAATAGCGACCCACGCCGCCAATGCCGGGAATGGTGCGGGCAAACCGGGCCAAATCGTCGGCATCGACGCCCGGCACGATGATATCGGCGGCCATGCACCGCAGGTGTAGCGAGCCGCGACGGCCACGGGTGCGGTTGCCTGAGGTGACCACCACCTTCTTACCGTAGCGCTTCTCAATGGTGCGCAACAGGCCAACCAACTTCGGGGGCGCGCAGCTCATGTCAACCGAGGTCGTCTGCAAGACGAACGGCGTGCCAAAGGGCGTGCGCAAGATCACCGGTGGGGGTTGGCCCACATCGCTATCGGGCGGCGTCAATGAGGCAAGCACGGGACGGTTCGGGCGCAGGCCCGGCGGCTCCTCACCATCGCGCGGCGGGATGACGATACGCTCGCGGCGGGCGGCCTCGGCGGCCGAGGCGGGCGGCGCGGTGGGGGCGGCAGGAGCAACGGCCTGGCCCCGTGGCGGCAAGGCAACAAGTGAGCCCGGAGCCGTCGTTGGAGCCTTGGGAGCCGGCACGGGCGCCAGCGCCAAAGCTGTCGCCGCCGGGGGGGTAGCTGTCGGCTCAACGCGCAACGGGCGGGCCGTCTCGGCAGGTACCTGACCCAGCACGATCGGGCCCGGTGCGGTCTCCACCAGTTTCGGCACCGCCGGCTTGCGGCGCGGCAGCGGCACTTCAATCGGCGTGGCCGCATCTGGTGTCAGCGCGGCCAGCTGCGGCACATTGGCCGGCTTCGGCCGAGGCACGGGCAGGGCGAGCGACGGCTCCGACGGCGGAGGGATCAAGGTCTCATCGAGCGGCGTGGCGGCCGGATCGTCGAGCGCGTCCGGTTCCGGCTCGGGCGCCCGCTCAATAGCCCGGAATGGCGCGTCTGGGGACAGTGCCGGCACATTGGGATTGGCATACGCGAGCTGCGGGCCGCTGGGATCCTCCTCCACGCGCGGCAGCACCGGTTCAGGCGGTGGGGCCGGGCGGAAGGCGCTGCGGCGCGGGGTCATCACCACCGTGGTGTCGACGGCGACCGTCTGCGGGTCGATCGTGGCGGGCGCTTCGGCGGCATTGGAGCCGGCGGTCAGCGGGGCGCTGCGGTCGCCTTTCTTGAGGGTCGGGAAGGTATCGAGGTCGTCAAGCAGGTCCGCGTCAGCCTCGGCCTCGTCATAGGATGTGTCTTGGGCATGGAACACGGCATACGCACCCGCCGACGCGACCACGAGGCCGACAGCCGCCGCAAGTGAGATGAAGAGACGCCGTTGATCCTGCATTCCGCCCCAAACCCTGACCGCGCTTGCGAAGACCGTCTTGCCATGTTCGGCACGCCGGGCCCGCGGGCGACGTTAAGCATCCTTGCGGAACCGCGCCTTGATCAATCGCACGGTCCAATCCGATCCGCGTCTCACGCGTGAACCCCACTGAGGGCATGCCGCGCGCTACGCTTGGCGCCTTCCGGTGCCACCGTGGCGAGGGGCCAGTTGTCCCTCGCCAGAAGTGTTACCTAACCGACCGCGAGCCAAAAAGCCAGACTGTTGTCTGAACGCTTCAAGTGCGGCGCGGTCGGCGCAAGTTGACGCTGCGGTCAGTCGTTCGCCTTCAGCTCAACACCGAGCACAGTCGGCAATTGTTGCGGCGCCATCATGGCAGTGCCGATCACTTGTGCCAGCGGGATCGGGTTTTTCGGCGCGATCACCGCTGAGATCGACTTCGGGCTCTTCAAGAACGCTTGCGCGGCAGTGGCGACCTTCTTTTCAAAGTCCTTGTTGCCGAGCGCGCTCAGCATCAAGGGCAATGCGCCGCTGATCTGAGTGGTGAAATCGGCAGGCGCCTGACCGGCGTCCTTTGCCTGCTTTTCGATCACCTTCTCCACGATGGAGTTGTTCTCAAAGCGGACCTTCGCGTTGGTCAAATCGAGCGACTGGACGATCTCCATCGCCTTTTCCGGCTCCTTCTCGATATCGAGCGCGGAGACTTTCTCGTAGATCTCCTGCGTGAAGCCACCGACGCCAAGCGCCATCGACAAGGTGCCCATCTCGTCAAGCGCGATGTTGAAGGTCGGCATGTCGAGCTTGGCAGTATCCGGGTTCCAAGTGCCCGCCATGCTGAACGTCATTGTCACGGCCTCATAGCCCATTCCCCGCAGTTCCTTGACGGTGTCGTCGGTCGACTCCGCGGGCAGGTCCGCATGGGCATTGGCCATTTCAAAATCAAAATCGGTCGGCGTGAAATCGCGCCAAGCCTTCGCGTTGAGCGCGATGGACTCAATCGTCATGGCGAAATTGTCTTCGCCCGTCAGTTCCAGTTCGCCCAACGAGACCGAATCGTATTTCGCCGCGACCTGCTTGCCGGCGACCATCTTCTTGATGGTCTCGAGCGGCGGCGAAACATAGTTCGTCACCTCAAACGTTCCGGCGACGACCTTGAGATCCTTATCACCAATCGTCATGCCTTCCGACGACATGCTCTCAACCGAGTAGCCGCCACCGCCGGTGAGCTCGATGCCCTCAAAGGTAGAGCTATCGAACGTGAAGGTCGTGGCGGTCTCGCCCGTCTTCACGCTCGCCTTAAAGTCCTTGATGGTGAGGCTCGACAAGTCGCCTTCCACCGAGCCGACGCTCACGCTTTCCGCGCCAAACGCCTTCCAGCTCTCAGTCAGGGCCTTCACGAACTCGTCGGCTGTTTGGGCCTGCGCGCTGGTCGACATGGCAAGCAAGGCGGCCAGGGCGGCACCGGCAAAGCTGCGGCGCGTCGCGGGATGGAACATCGGTATCTCCCTCTTGTGGTGTGCCCGCGCATCAACGCGCGGTCCGACTCATCGCTTGGTACAGCGGAGCCGGATGTTAGGTGCTTCCCCAAGGGAAGCCAACGCGCGCGCGTCTGCCGTCCCTGGGTTACGGCCTACCCCCGTAAAGCCGTTCGATGAACAAGATATCACCAGCCAGCCGCACCCGACCGTGCATTCGTGGCAACACCGTGGCGAAGCGGTCAGGCCGGGGCGAGGGCGGCCACCATCATCCGTTTGACGTCTTCCATGGTGGGCAGGCTCGCCTCAATGCCCAAGTGACGGACGGAGTGGGCGGACGCCGCGCGGTCGAAGTTGAAATGGCTCTCAAACGGGGCTTCCG
>CALSBD010000378.1:0-3977 GCA_943373055.1 Rhizobium sp. Q54 | reverse complement strand
GGCCCGAAGATCTCCTCGCGCGCCACCGTGGAGGCTTGATGGACGCCAGACAGAAGGGTGGGCGGATAGAACGACCCGCCCTTCGGCAGGTTTGTGTCGGCTTGGAAGAGCTCGGCCCCTTCGGCAACGCCGGCCGCGACCAGCGCCTTGATGCGCTCCAGCTGCACCGGGGCGACGATCGCGCCCATGTCGATGGTCTTATCCAGCGGGTGGCCGACCCTGAGGTGCGCCATGCGGCGCTTCAGCTTGGCGAGGAATGTGGGCGCAACGCCTTCTTGGACCAGAATGCGCGAACCGGCGCAGCAGACCTGGCCTTGATTAAACCAAATCGCGTCGACAACCCCTTCGACCGCGCCATCAAGATCGGCGTCATCGAACACGATGAAGGGCGACTTGCCACCCAATTCCAAGGTGAGTGACTTGCCCGAGCCCGCTGTTGCCTGGCGGATCGCGCGGCCAACCTCGGTGGACCCGGTGAAGGCGATCTTGTCGACGCCCGCGTGGCTCACAAGTGTCTGGCCCGTTGCGCCGTCGCCGGTGACGACGTTCAACACGCCTGCCGGCAGCCCGGTCTTGGCGGCGAGCTCGGCGAACAGGAGCGCCGTGAGCGAGGTGAACTCCGCCGGCTTCAGAACGACCGTGTTGCCGAGCGCGAGCGCGGGCGCGACCTTCCAGGCAAGCATCAAGAGCGGGAAGTTCCACGGGATGATCTGGCCGACCACGCCGACGGGCACATGGTCGGGGAAGGCGGTCGCCTGGATCTGCGCCCAGCCGGCATGGTGATAGAAATGGCGTGCGACCAGCGGCACGTCGAGATCGCGCGTCTCGCGGATCGGCTTGCCGTTATCGAGCGCCTCGACCACGGCAAACAGACGCGCGTGGCGCTGCACCATGCGGGCGAGCGCATAAAGATGCCGCGCGCGGACATGACCGGGCAGTTTCGCCCACAGCCCTTGCGCCTTGCGGGCACTGGCGACGGCCGCGTCAATATCGGCGGCGGAGCCTTGGGAGAGGTGCGCGAGCGGCGCACCGGTCGCCGGCTCGTGGGTGTCGAACACGGCGTTGGGCGGCGTGAAGCGGCCATTGATGAAATGGCCGAAGCCATCGGCGTGCGCCTTCAGCCACTGGCGCGCCTCGGTGTCGGCCTCGGGCGCTGGGCCATAGTCCATGGTGTCGAAATAGCGCGCGACGCTCATGGCTCAGCCCACCGCATGACGATTGTAAGCCGAGTAGCGGCCGGTGACGTGGTGCTCAAGCTGGCGCTCGATATCGGCGAGCAGCGAAGACGCGCCGACGCGGAACAAATCCGGCTCCAGCCAGTCGCGCCCGAGTTCTTCCTTCATGAGGTATTGATAGATGAGCACGTCCTTCGCGGCCGAAATGCCGCCGGCCGGCTTGTAACCGACCTTGAAACCGGTGCGCTCCTCATAGGCCCTGATCATGCGCAGCATGATCAACGTGACGAGCGGGGTGGCGTTGACGCCTTCTTTGCCGGTCGAAGTCTTGATGAAGTCGGCGCCGGCCATCATGCAGATCATCGACGCCTTGGCGACGTTGCGCATGGTCTTGAGATCACCGGTTGCCAGGATCGCCTTGACGTGGGCGTCGCCACACGCGGCGCGAAAATCTCGCATTTCATCGTAGAGCGCGCGCCAATTGCCGGTCAGCACGTGCTCACGCGTGATGACGATGTCGATCTCCTGGGCGCCGTCTTTCACCGAAGCCTCGATCTCCTTCAGCTTCAGCTCATGTGGGATCAGGCCGGCCGGAAAGCCGGTCGAGACGGCGGCGACCGGGATGCCGGTGCCCTCCAACGCCTCGACGGCGGTCGCGACAAAGCGATGATAGACGCAAATCGCGCCGGTGGTGAGCCGCCGATCCGCGAAGCCCAGCGCTTCCAAGAGGTCCGGTCGGACCGGCTGCGCCGCCTTGGCGCACAGCCGCTTCACCCGCTCGGTGGTGTCGTCACCATTGAGCGTGGTGAGGTCAATGCAGGCGATCGCCTTCAACAGCCAAGCCGCCTGCGCGTCCTTCTTCACCGTCCGCCGCCCCGGCAGCGTGGCGACGCGGCGCTCGGCGGCTGACAAATTGACCCGGATGTCATCAAACCAGCCCGCCTCAAACGCCACGCCCTCATTGCGCGCATGATGGTTCTGCGGCGAAGAGACCGGCGCGGGCGACGCGGGATGGCGAGCAACTTGGGACACGGCGGAGAACCGAACTGACATGGTAGTGAAGTTAGATGTGTGATCACACCTGGAGTCAAGCCGGTTTGAGGGCGAAGGGGGTGGATTCTGCGTAGGGCGGGTGGACAGAGTTGAGTGAGGATAAGGGAGGAAGAGGATATGTATTGTTGGATGAATAAATGGATGTAGTCGTATTATCTTTAGTTTACTACAGTATAAAATGTGGCTATCTACCCCTCATCCGTCGCTTCGCGACACCTTCTCCCGCAAGGGGAGAAGGGGTAAACTGCCAGTTTAGTTGAATGTTATTTGTAATGAGAGTGCAAAAACGTGCATTTAACTTTCTTAAACCGAAAAATTGCTCTCCCCCTTCTCCCCTCGTGGGAGAAGGTGCCCCGAAGGGGCGGATGAGGGGGCCTTTCAACTCACCCCGCGCCACCACACCCCATTGCCCATCTTCCAGGCTAGACGCCGCCGCGCGGGTCAGGTCTTCTACGAAGCCTGTCACCGACCGCACTTGAGAGGGCCGCACATGCCACACTTCGACTTGGAGCAGGCGATTGATCAGGGGCGAGGGG
This sequence comes from Rhizobium sp. Q54, assembly GCA_943373055.1. Lineage (GTDB taxonomy): Bacteria > Pseudomonadota > Alphaproteobacteria > Rhizobiales > Ancalomicrobiaceae > CALSBD01. Next base: position 1,213 of record CALSBD010000378.1, on the reverse strand, counting down.
TGGTGCCGGCTGATCTCGTGTTGAAGGGCGGGCGGGTGTTTGATCTCGTCACCGGGGACCTCACCGAGACCGACGTGGCGATCCAGGGCGACCGGATTGTTGGTACCCACGGCACCTATCACGGAACCCGGGAGATCGACGTCACCGGCCAAATCCTGGTGCCCGGCTTCATCGACACGCATTTGCATATCGAGAGTTCGCTCGTCACGCCGTTCGAGTTTGATCGCTGCGTGGCGCCGCGTGGGGTGACGACGGCGATTTGTGATCCCCACGAGATCGCCAATGTGGCCGGTCTCACGGGGATTGGCTATTTCCTGGAGGCGGCGAGCCGGATGGTGATGGACTTGCGCGTGCAGCTGTCGAGCTGCGTGCCATCCACCCACCTGGAGACGGCCGGCGCGCGGCTCGAAGCGGCCGACCTCACGCCGCTGATGGACCACCCGAAGGTCATTGGCCTGGCGGAGTTCATGAACTACCCCGGAGTGCTCTTCAAAGACCCTGGCGCGATCGCCAAATTGAAGGCGTTCCAGGGCCGCCATATTGACGGTCACGCGCCCTTGGTGCGCGGGTTTGATCTCAATGGCTATTTGTCGGCCGGCATCCGCACCGACCATGAAACCACCAGTGCCGACGAGGCGCGCGAGAAGCTCTCCAAGGGCATGGCGATCCTCGTGCGCGAAGGCTCGGTGTCCAAGGACCTCTTGCAGCTGCTGCCGGTGATTACGGAGCGGATGTCGGCGTTCATCGCGCTGTGCACCGACGATCGCAACCCGCTGGATATCGCCGAGCATGGCCACCTTGACCACATGATCCGCACTGCGATCGCCCATGGCGTGGAGCCGCTGGCGATCTATCGGGCGGCGAGCATTTCGGCGGCACGGCTGTTTGGCCTTAAGGATCGCGGACTGATCGCGCCGGGCTGGCGGGCGGATATCGCGGTTATCGACAGCCTGGAGGGGTGCCACGCCTCGCTGGTTTTGGCCGGCGGGGTGGTGGTCGATGACGCCGCGTTTGCCGCGCGCGACCTGATCGAGCCGGTCGCCCGCCGCTCGGTGAAGGCCCCCACCGTCACCGCGCTCGACCTGCGCAAACCGGCCGCCAATAAGCCCCAACCGGTCATCGGCATCGTGCCGGGCCGCATCATCACCGAGCGGCTGGAGGCCGAGCTGCCCATCGTCGACGGCGCTTCGGTGGCCGATCCGGCGCGCGATCT
>CALSBD010000377.1:0-3979 GCA_943373055.1 Rhizobium sp. Q54 | reverse complement strand
AGGCGGCTGGCGCGGCGCGGCCTCACCGCCCATGCGCACATCGGCGCCGTCGCGCAGGCGCTGCACGCCACGGGTGACGACCATGTCCCCCACTTCCAAGCCCTTCAAGACTTCAACGGCCCCAACATCGCGCTGACCCAGCTCGATGTCGCGGCGGGCGGCCTTGCCGTCCTTGACCACGTACACGAAGGTCTTGCCCGCCTGCACCACGATCGCCTCTTCGGGGATCATGATCGCGTCGCGGGCGTCAAGCTGTAGGGCAAGATGCATGAACATGCCGGCCGGCAAGGCAAGGTCCGGATTGGGGATCGCGGCGCGCACCTTGAAGGCACGCGACGTCATGTCGATGCGGCTGTCGATCGACACGACCTTGCCCTCGAAGATGCGCCCGGGGAACGCAGCGGCATCCGCCTTGACCGGCTGGCCAATGACGATGCGCCCATAAAGCAGCTCCGGCGCGGAGAACTCGATCTCGACCTCGGAGAGATCATCCAAGGTGGTCAAAACCGTCTGCATCGTCACGCTCTGCCCGAACTCAACGCGGTTCAAGCCGGTGATGCCATCAAACGGCGCGCGCACGACCCGGTCGGCGAGGCGGCGGCGCGCGCGGTCGACTTCGGCTTGGGCGATCGTCACGGCCGACTGCGCTTGATCGAGCTGCGCGTCGGCAATGGTGTTGTTGCGGCGCAAGGTGCGGGCGCGCTCCAGCGCGGAATTCGCTTCCCGCAGCTTCGCCTCGGCCTCGGTCAAGTTGGCGGTCTCGATTTCGTTGTCGAGCTCCAAGAGGATATCGCCCGCCTTGACAGCCCGGCCGGGGGCAATAGCCAGCGTGCGCACGCGACCGGCGGCGAGCGGAACGATCTCGACCGCACGGCGCGCGTAGGTGGTGCCCACCGCGTCGACCGCGCTCTGCACCTGCCGCTTGGCGGCGGCGACGGTCTCCACCGGGATCGGCCCCTGGTTGCCACCACGCCCTCCCGCGCCGCCCGGTCCCTGTCCAGCCGCACCCGGCGGACGCTGGCCCTGGCCTTGCCCCTGACCTTGACCTTGGCCTTGCGCTTGACCTTGCCCCTGAGCCTGCTGTCCACCTTGGCCGGGCGGGCGTTGACCTTGCCCCGCGCCGGGCGCGGCGGCTTGGCCTTGGGTGGCGCCGGGTGCTCGCGCGAGCTCACCGGGCGGCGGACCGCTTTGCGGCGTCAGCGTGGCCTTGTAGCGCTCATAGACGATGGGCGCCGCGTAGGCACCACCACCCAACACGGCGAGGACGAGGAGTTGCTTCCACAGCTTCATGAATTCGTCCTGAGCAGGCGCAAGGGCCGCACGAAGGCATCGCCAGTGTCGAACGACCGGCAGTCAACCCGATGACGGCTCTAGGGTAAAGTTACCGATTGTTCATACGCCCGAATGACAGGGTTGCGCGTGCTCATTAAATTGACAAACGCGTGATCGGTGGCGCGATGGCGTGTCGTCCAGCTTTGCGACACAGGCCGGTGTCTTACCCAACCGTAACCATTCGAAACGATAATTGACTCTAATTTCGCGCCATTAGGCGATACTTGGCATTCGCGACGCACGATCGGCGCGCAATCGGGACATGAGACACACACCATGACGAAAACTTACTTCGGCACCGATGGGATTCGTGGCAAGGCCAATTCCTTCCCCATCACGCCTGAGATCGCCATGAAGGTCGGTCAGGCCGTTGGCCTCGCCTTCCGCTCCGGCGGACATCGGCATCGGGTGGTAATCGGCAAGGATACGCGCCTGTCGGGCTACATGCTGGAATACGCCATGGTGGCGGGCTTCACGTCGGTGGGCGTCGACGTGTTTTTGTTGGGCCCGATCCCGACCCCCGCGGTCGCCATGCTCACGCGCTCGCTGCGGTGCGATTTCGGCGTGATGATCTCCGCCTCGCACAACGAGTTTTCCGACAACGGCATCAAGATCTTCGGCAAGGACGGCTACAAGCTGTCCGACGAGATCGAGCATGAGATTGAACGGCTCATTGAGACTGATCTCTCCAAGCAGCTCGCCAAGCCCACCGAGCTTGGCCGCGCCAAGCGCATCGAGGGTGACGAGCGCTACATCGAATTCGCCAAGCGGACGATGCCCAAGAACATGGCGCTCGATGGTCTGCGCGTCGTGATCGATTGCGCCCATGGGGCCGCTTATAAGGTCGCGCCGGAGGCGCTGTGGGAACTCGGCGCTGAGGTGTTCAAGCTCGGCGTGGAGCCCGACGGCTTCAACATCAACCGTGACTGCGGGTCGACCTCGATCGGCGCGCTCTCCAAGAAGGTTTATGAGGTGCGCGCCGACATCGGCATCGCGCTCGATGGTGATGCCGACCGGGTGATCATCGTCGACGAGAAGGGCCAGCAAGTCGATGGCGACCAGTTGATGGCCGTGGTGGCCGAGAGCTGGAAGACCGATGGCCGGCTGTCGCAGCCCGGCATCGTGGCGACCATCATGTCGAACCTTGGGCTGGAGCGCTATTTGGCCAGCCAGGGGCTGAGCCTGGAGCGCACCAAGGTGGGCGACCGCTACGTGGTCGAGCACATGCGCGCGCACGGCTATAATGTGGGTGGCGAGCAATCGGGCCACATCGTGCTGTCGGACTACGCGACCACGGGCGACGGCCTTGTCGCCGCGCTTCAGGTGCTCTCCGTGGTGCGCCGCCAGGACCGGCCGGTGTCGGAGATCTGCCGCCGCTTCGAGCCGGTGCCGCAGATCCTCAAGAACATCAAGAAGCCCAAGACCGCGCTGGACGACCAGAAGGTCAAGAACATCATCGAGGACGCCACCAAGCGGCTGGGCAATAGCGGCCGTCTGGTGATCCGTCCGTCGGGCACCGAACCCTTGATCCGGGTGATGGGCGAGGGTGACGACGCCGATCTGGTCATGACCGTGGTTGACGACATCATCGAGGTCATCGCTAAGGCCGCGGCCTGAGCCCCCTGCCCCTTGCGCGCGGCAGCTGTCCGCGGACTTGACGGCCCGCGGGCAAGGGCGCAACACGAAGGCGCGGCGCCGCAAGGGCCCGCGTCCTTCGTCTGACGCGTTTGCGGCAGATGCGGGAGTGTCGAGCCGTCGGGCGCCATCGGGTCGCCCCAATTTCCCCTCATCTCGCATTCGTTTCCGGGAGCCCGTCACCGTGCGCAGCCGCCTTGTCCTCGTGACCCCTTTGACCCTTGATCCGACGCCGTTCGCCCAAGACCTCGCCGCCGCGCTGTCGGGGGGTGACGTGGCGAGCTTGATCATCGCGCCCAAGGTGACAAGCGACATGGCACTGCAGCGCATTGCGGAGACCTTGACCCCGATTGCCCAACAGGCCGGCGCGGCGGTGATGGTCGCCAACGACACCCGCGCGATGGGCCGGGCCAAGGCGGACGGGCTGCATGTGGATGGCGGCATCGCGGCTTTGAAGGATGCCATCTCCAGCGTCCAGCCGCGCGGCATGGTCGGCGCGGCGCACCTCAAGACCCGTCACGACGCCATGGAGGCGGGCGAGGCGGGCGCGGACTATGTGTTCTTCGGCTTCCTCGACAAGGAAGAAGGCCCCGACACCCACCCCAAGAGCCTGGAGCTGGGCGAATGGTGGGCCTCCATGTTCGAGCCGGCGTCGATCGTGCTCGCCGGGTCTACGCTGGAGAGCATTGACGAAGCGGCCGAGACGGGCGCCGATTTCATCGCGGTCCGTATGGCCGTGTGGGCGCATCCCGAGGGCCCGGCCGCGGCCGTCAAGGAGGCCAACCGGCGGCTTGATCTTGTGGCCGAGCGGCGCAAGGCGGAGATGGCATGAAGGCAGGCGCGTTCCTGATCGCCCTTGGACTGACCGTGTGCGCATCGACGATGGCGAGCGCGCAAACCCCGCCGCCTGCCACCCCTACCGCTACCGCCACGCCCGCCGTGGCCGCCCCTGAAGCACCCCCCGCGCCGCGGCCCAATGCCGACCTGGCCTATGGCGCCTATCAGCGGCTCC
>CALSBD010000376.1:0-4005 GCA_943373055.1 Rhizobium sp. Q54 | reverse complement strand
CTTCTCCAAGCTGCGCGGCGAAGGCGAAAAGCTCGCCGGCGGCGGGCGCTCGTCGGGTCTCATGTCCTTCCTTAAGATCGGCGACCGCGCGGCGGGCGCCATCAAGTCGGGCGGCACCACGCGGCGCGCGGCCAAGATGGTCGTCGTCGACGCCGACCATCCCGATATCGAGGCCTATATCGACTGGAAGGTGAAGGAAGAGCAGAAGGTGGCGGCCCTCGTCACCGGCTCGAAGACCGTCAAGAAGCACATGCAGGCCGTGATGAAGGCGTGCGTGAACTGCGAGGGCTCGGGCGACGATTGCTTCGATCCGGCCAAGAACCCCGCGCTCAAGCGTGCTGTGCGCGAAGCCAAGCGCGCGCTGGTGCCTGAGAACTACATCAAGCGGGTGATCCAGTTCGCCAAGCAGGGTTACACGGACATTGTGTTTGAGACTTACGACACCGACTGGGATTCAGAAGCCTATCTGACGGTCGCGGGTCAGAACTCCAATAACTCGGTGCGCGTGACCGACGACTTCTTGCGCGCGGTCGAGCAGGATGGTGCGTGGGCCCTGAAGGCGCGCATCACCGGCAAGACGACGAAGGCGCTCAAGGCGCGCGAGCTGTGGGACAAGATCGGCTACGCCGCGTGGGCGTCGGCCGACCCGGGCTTGCAGTATCACACCACCATCAACGACTGGCACACCTGCCCGTCGGCCGGTGAGATCCAGGCGTCGAATCCGTGCTCGGAGTACATGTTCCTCGACGACACGGCCTGCAACCTCGCCTCGATCAACCTCCTGCCCTATCGGCGCGCTGACGGCTCGTTCGATGTGGATGGCTATATCCATACCTGCCGGCTGTGGACGGTGGTGTTGGAAGTGTCGGTGCTGATGGCACAGTTCCCCTCCAAGCGGATCGCGGAGCTCTCGTATGAGTACCGCACGCTGGGCCTGGGCTACGCCAACATTGGCGGTCTGTTGATGTCGTCGGGTATTCCCTACGACTCCGCCGAGGGCCGCGCGATCTGCGGCGCCTTGACGGCGATCATGACCGGTGTCGCTTATGCAACGTCGGCGGAGATGGCCAAGGAGCTGGGCCCATTCCCCAGCTTCGCGCCCAACCGCGATGCCATGCTCAAGGTGATGCGCAACCATCGCCGCGCGGCCCATGGCTTGGCGCACGGCTATGAGGGCCTCAACACCGCCCCGGTGCCGCTCGACCATGCGGCGTGCCCGGATCAGTCGCTGATCACCGCCGCCAAGGTGGCGTGGGACGAGGCGTTGGCGTTGGGCGAAGCGCACGGCTATCGCAATGCCCAGGCGACCGTGATCGCGCCGACCGGCACGATCGGTCTCGTCATGGACTGCGACACCACCGGCATCGAGCCCGACTTCGCGCTCGTCAAGTTCAAGAAGCTCGCCGGTGGCGGCTACTTCAAGATCATCAACCGCGCGGTGCCCGAGGCGCTGCGGGTTCTGGGCTACCGGCCGTCGGAGATCGCCGAGATCGAAGCCTATGCGGTGGGTCATGCCTCGCTGAAGCAGGCGCCGGGCATCAATCACACGACCTTGAAGGCGCGTGGCTTCTCTGAGGCGGCGCTGGAGAAGGTCGAGGGCTCGCTGAAGTCGGCGTTTGACATCAAGTTCGTGTTCAATCGCTGGACGCTGGGCGACGATGTGGCGAAGGGCGCGCTCGGCTTCTCCGACGAGGAGCTCAACAACCCCTCGTTCGACATGCTCTCCGCGCTTGGCTTCACCAAGGCCGAGATCGAAGCCGCGAACCTGCATGTGTGCGGCGCCATGACCATCGAAGGCGCGCCGCACCTCAAGAAGGAGCACTACGCGGTCTTCGATTGCGCCAATCCGTGCGGCCGCATCGGCAAGCGGTTCTTGTCGGTTGAAAGCCACATCCGCATGATGGCGGCGGCCCAGCCGTTCATCTCGGGCGCGATCTCCAAGACCATCAACATGCCCAACGACGCCACGGTGGAGGACTGCAAGGAGGCCTACATGCTCTCCTGGCGGCTCGCGCTGAAGGCGAACGCCCTCTACCGCGATGGCTCCAAGCTGTCGCAGCCGCTCAACAGCCAGCTGTTGGCGGATGATGAGGACGAGGCGGACGACGCCGCCGAGGCGCTCATCCAGGCGTCGGCAACCCAGCGCGCGGCCGTCGCGGCCGAACGGATCGTGGAGCGGATCGTGGAGCGCCATGTGCGCGCCCGCGAGAAGATGCCGAACCGGCGCAAGGGCTATACCCAGAAGGCGTCGGTCGGTGGCCACAAGATCTTCTTGCGCACCGGCGAATATGAGGACGGCCGCATCGGCGAAATCTTCATCGACATGCACAAGGAAGGCGCCGCCTTTCGCTCGTTGATGAACAGCTTCGCCATCTCGATTTCGCTGGGCCTGCAGTACGGCGTGCCGCTTGAAGAGTATGTCGACGCCTTCACCTTCACCCGGTTCGAACCCGCCGGCATGGTGCAGGGCAACGAGGCGATCAAGAACGCGACGTCGATCCTCGACTATGTGTTCCGCGAACTCGCGATCTCCTATCTTGGCCGCCATGACCTCGCCCACGTCTCGCCCGATGACATCGGCTCGACGGCGATGGGTTATGGCGAGGCCGAGGGCCGTAAGCCAGGTCCGGAGACCGTGGTGTCGCGTGGCCTCGTGCGCGGCAAGGTGGCCGAGCGGTTCAAGGTGCTCGACGGCACCGCAGGCGCGGCGTCGGGCTCAGCGGGCCGGTCGGCGGCTGGGTCGGTGGTGGCGAGCGTATTTGCTGGCGCGACAGCTGGGGCCACGGCGTTGAGGGCGGCTGAACCCGTCGCTCGCCAGGACGCGTCGCCCGAAGCCCGCGGCTTTGCCCAAGGCCAGGCCGATACCGCCGTGCGCGCCGATCTCGCCGCCAAGGTGGCTGCCGCCCGCATGAAGGGCTACGAGGGCGAAAGCTGCTCGGAGTGCGGCAACTTCACCATGGTCCGCAACGGCACCTGCCTGAAGTGCGACACCTGCGGTTCGACAAGCGGATGCTCGTGACATCGGCTGTCCGACGCGGACGGTGACATCACTTGAGATCAAGCGGCGGGCCCTGGGGTCCGCCGTTTTCGTATCGTGAGAAGCGTGCGTGGCCACCCTGCCCGCTTGAAAAAGCGGTGCCGGCGAACTCGCTCTATCGACGCGCGATCTCACTCGCTGGGTCGCGGACATGGACGACGGCGATTGCGTCGGCATGGATGCGGCGCCAGCCGGGGGTTCGGTCAAGCACGCCGACAGCGCGCAGGCCGGGCGGCAGCAAGGTCCAGCCGATGCGCGGATCATTGAGGATCGTCTCCAGCGTCTCGACCGAATTCGCCTCGGCAGCAGCGAGATAGCGGGCGAGCCGTTCTCCGCCATAAAGCTCGGTGCGGCCGTCGATGAAGGTGGGCACGCCCTGTGCGATCAGATAGCCGCCAAAGGCATATTCATTGAACACATGGCCCTGCGCGCCGGCCGCCCGCGCGGCGGATAAGGCGGCGGCCGGTTGGGTGTTAGGCGGCGGGGCCAATGGGCGGATGGTGGTGTTGACGACGCCCGCGGCCACCGCAAGGCCTGCGAACCCGGCCGCGATCACGTGCCAGCGTCTCCCGAGGACCGCCACCTGCCGTTGACCAAAGGCGGCAGCCATCGGGGTGAGCAGCATCACCGCGCCCAAGAAGCCAAACACGGCGCCATGGCGCACGTGTGTGAGCGCCATGTGGGCGAAAAACATCACCAAGGCCACCCGAATGAGCGGCAAACGGGTAGGATGGAGCGCGAGCACCGCGAAACCGCCGAGCAGAACGACCTGCATGGGTGTGACAGTGCTGAAGTCCTCCGCCTTCCATTCTGAGATGCTTTGCCCGATGCCATCGATGCCCAGCACGCCAAACGCAGCTGTATAGACGCCCACACCGTAAGGATGGGCAAGCGGGGCCAAGGCGCACAGGACCCCAATCATCAGCCAGCCGCCGGCGACCTTCCGGCGCTGATCGGGCGCGGCGCGC
>CALSBD010000375.1:0-4012 GCA_943373055.1 Rhizobium sp. Q54 | reverse complement strand
CCCGGCTCCAGCTGCGGGATGCGGCACGAGAGGTCAAGGAGCTCGTCATAGGTGGTCGGCACCTTCAGCCCGTGCTTTTCGAAGATGTCCTTGCGATAGCCCAGGATCGAGGTTTCCGCGCCAAACGGCAGGCCAAACAGCGATCCGGTCTTGCCAGGCAAATAGCCCTTGTTGCCGCCTGCCACGCCGATGTTTTGCACATAGCCGTCGATCAGGTCATCCGGGTTCCAGGATGGATCGGACAGCTTGGGGTTCATGAAATAGCGCGCGAGGTTTTCCAGCTGGTCGGCGAAGACATAGTCGGCCTTGGAAAACACCACATAGGCGATCATATCGTAGTCGCCTTTGTCCTTGGTCAGTTCCAAGGTCTGCTTCTCGCGCATCTTGAGATATTCGAGCCGATCGACCTCGACCTCGATGCCGGTCTCAGCGGTAAACTTCGGCAACACCTTCATCACCGCGTCGTAGTGCGGGTGAGCTGGGAAGTTCACGACAATCGTCTTGCCGGCATAGTCCTTGTAGGGGTTGGCGAAGGCCGTCGAGACGCACAGCGTCAGGCTGGCCGCCAGAAGGGCTAGTCTTTTCATGGGTGTCCTCCTTTTTGTGTTTTGGTGTCACAGCCTTTGACCGCTGGCGCGATCGAAGAGCAGGATTTCGTCGAGGTTGATGGCGAGCCGCAGCACCTCGCCCGCCCGCACGCCCTGGGCGGAGGCGGTCTCCACCAGGATTTCGGTGCCGTCGGCGAGCCGCGCGGCAAGCGTAGTTTGGGCGCCGAGGTATTCCACCACCACCACCCGCATCTCGATCGGCGCGCCTCGCGTGGGATCGGTGAGGAACGACGAGGGGCGCACGCCCAGCACAACCTCGCGGGTGGCCGGCGGCGTCAGGCCCGGCGGCACCGGCAATGACAGCCCCGCGCCGGTCACCCGCGTCACCCCGGCCTCGTCGACGAGGGTGCAAGGGATGAAATTCATGGTCGGGCTGCCAATAAAGCCGGCGACAAAGAGATTAGCCGGCCGGCGAAACAGCTCTTCGGGCGAGCCTTGTTGTTGGATACGCCCCTCGTTCATCACGACGATCCGGTCGCCCAACGTCATGGCTTCGACCTGATCGTGGGTGACGTAGATCATGTTCTTCGTTAGCGACTGGCGCATCTCGGCCAGTTCAGTGCGCATCTTGCCCCTGAGCTTGGCGTCAAGATTGGACAGCGGCTCGTCGAACAAGAACGTCGAGGCATCGCGCACCAGCGCGCGGCCCATGGCGACCCGTTGGCGCTGGCCGCCCGACAACTCCGCCGGCTTGCGATCCAGCAAATGAGCGATGTTGAGCGTCGCGGCGACCCGCTTCACCTTCTCGTCGATTTCGGCCTTGGGCCGCCGGGCGAGCCGCAGGGCGAACGACATGTTCTTGGCGATGTTCATATGCGGATAGAGCGCATAGTCCTGAAACACCATCGCGATGTCACGCGCCTTTGGTTCCAGTCGGCTGACCGGCCGCCCGTCAAAATAAATCTCGCCGTCAGTTAAGGTCTCAAGACCAGCCAAGATCCGCAGCGTCGTTGATTTACCACAGCCGGATGGACCAATCAGCACGGTAAACTCGCGATCATCGAGCTTCATGCTAAGTGGCGGCAAAACTTCTACGGATCCATACCGTTTGGATACGCGATCAAACACGATCTCCGGCATGCCCCCTCCCATGTTGTTCTTTGGAGTGAGGCTGCCTGAATGCGCCGATGATGGGAAGTGACAGCGACGACAAACAACGTTAGCGTTAACGTAGCTGCTCTCTAACATATTGATTTTGCGAGATGAAACGTCAGCGCCAGACACGCATCACCGATATTGCCGCCGCCGCGGGCGTGTCGGCCATGACCGTGAGCCGCGCGCTCAGGGGCATTGAGGGCGTCTCGGAGGCCAAGCGCGCCGAAATCGTCTCGCTTGCCAAGCGGCTGAACTACGTGCCCGACATGACCGCGCGGGCGCTCACGCTTGCCAACACCAACCTCGTCGGCATCGCGCTGCCCACGCTGTTCAACGACGTGTTTGCCGACGTTTTGTCGGGCATGCGCGCGACATTCCGCAATGCCGGCATTGCGACCGTGATTGAGACCACCGACTATGATCCGGTGGTCGAAGCGGAGTGGGTGGAGCGGCTGTTATCCTGGCGCCCGGCGGGCATTGTCTTGACCGGGTTCGATCACTTGCCGGCCGTGCGCGAGCGGCTCGCCAAGGTGCAAATTCCTGTCGTTGAGATCTGGGACTGGCGGCCTGATCCGATTGATCTGTGTGTTGGCATGGACCACGAGGCCGCCGGCCGGGCGCTGGGGGCTTATGTGCACGGGCTTGGTTATCGCCGGCCGGCGTTCATCGGCGCGATCAAGGGCCGCGACACCCGCGCCGAGCGGCGGCTCGTCGGCCTGTCGGGCGCGTTCCATCAACCGCTTCAGGTGTTTCGCCCCCATCAGTCCAATGCGTTCGAAGCCGGCATGGCCGGCGGGCGCATGATGATGGAGGCCGGCGAGCGGCCCGATGTGGTGTTTTGCCTCAATGACCACATCGCGTTTGGCGCGCTGATGGCCTGCCGCGGCTTCGGTCTCAATGTGCCCGATGACATCGGGATCGTCGGCTTCAATGGCTTGCCGATCACCAATGTCTTGCCCGTTGAACTCACCACCATGCTCACCCCGCGGCGGGAGATGGGCGTGATGGCGGCCCGGGCGATTCTGAGCCGGTTAAACGGGGTCAGTACCCCTCGCCACCGCTGTCTCATCGGCACCGTGGTGCCTGGGGCCACCGTGCGGCGCCAATAGGGGCGGGGGATTAGGGCGTGAGCCCCATAAGTGAAAACCGATTACGGGGTAAAGACCCCGCATTTCCATAGACTGAGAGGGTCGAATTGCTGCAATCAAACCAGCGCTCTAGGGCGTCTGGTCGCCGCGCCGGTTGAGCGACACGGCATAAAGGCTTGTCGTCGCGGTGATGAACAGCCGGTGTTTTTCCCGCCCGCCGAAGCACAGGTTGGACACGAGCTCGGGCACCAGGATCTTGCCCCTCACGTGCCCATCGGGCGCCAGGCAATGCACCCCGTCGGCGGCGGACGACCACACATTCCCTTCATGATCCACCCGCATTCCGTCTGCGCAGCCCGGCTCAATCCGATGGAACACCCGCCCACGCACGGGCCGGCCTTCGACCATGTCATAGACGCGGATATGCTGGGGGTCGGCGTGAAACATGCGCCCCGTATCGGCCACGTAAAGCCGGCTTTCGTCGGGGCTGAAGGCGAGCCCGTTCGGGCAGGCCATGTCGGTGATCACGGCCTCGATCGTGCCAGACGGATCAAGCCGATAGACCGCGCACGGGAGCTCCTGCTCGGCCTTAAACCCCTCATAGTTGGTCATGATGCCGTAGTGCGGATCAGTGAACCACACCGCGCCATCGCGGGCGACGATCACATCGTTGGGGCTATTGAGCCGTTTGCCCTGGTAGCGGTCGGCGAGCACGGTGATGCGACCGTCAAACTCGGTGCGCGTCACCCGCCGTGTGCCATGCTCGCAGCTGATCAGCCGGCCAACCCGGTCGCGGGAGTGGCCGTTGGCGAAGTTTGAGGGCGCGCGAAACGTCGTCACGCCGTCCTCGCTCCAGCGCATGATACGGTTGTTGGGGATGTCGGAGAACAAAAGCGCCCCGTGATCGCCAAACCACACCGGGCCCTCGACCCAGTCAAACCCCGTGGCAAGCTGCTTCACCGGTGCGTTGCCCAGGACATAGGTGGCGAATACGGGATCATGGACTTCAAAAAAAAGCGACATCACGGAGCCCTCCAGCTCCGTGACTGTTATCGATATCATAAACTCTCGTCAAACCGATGGCTCAGTAGCGGCTGCGCTCGATCCAGCAGGTCTTGCGGGTGCCGACATATTCGCCCCACTTGTTGAACTGCTCTTGCACTTCACACACCTTGCGGCCCGGCGCGCGGTTCGGCCGGTCGTAGCCACGGTCGCGGCGGG
>CALSBD010000374.1:0-4021 GCA_943373055.1 Rhizobium sp. Q54 | reverse complement strand
CGCCGAGGATCGCCCTGGGGATCTCTTGGAGGCGTTCGAGGACGCGTGGAACCGGGGGCCGCGGTGGCGCGCACGATTAACGTCGACCTTGAAGCGCCTGCCGGAGACGATCAAGACGCTTCGCGCCTGCGGTGCTGACGTCGAATTCGAGTGACCCTGCCATCCCGTCGCCCCTCTTGATGGCCCGCCGGCTTCCTGATCACATCGGGCCGCCGCGCCGCGCGTGGCCAAGAACGGCATCAAGGGTCAAGGGGACGCGTCATGCAAGGCTTTGGGGTCCACACCAGCATGTGGACGATGAATTGGGATCGTGCAGGCGCCGAGCGGGCGGTGGCAGAAGCCAAGCGCTTCAAGATGGATTTCATCGAGATCGCGCTGCTTAATCCGGCTGGCGTGGATGCGCCGCACACCCGGGAGCTGTTGGCCAAACACGAGCTGCGCGCCGTATGTTCGCTCGGCTTGCCGCAGCACGCTTGGGCCTCGGTCAATCCCGACGCGGCGATCGAGCATCTCACCTTCGCCCTTGATGTCACCGCCGCATTGGGCGCCGAGGCCTTGAGCGGCGTCACCTATGGCGGCATCGGCGAGCGCACCGGCCTGCCGCCGACCGAGCGCGAGCTTGACAATGTCGCCCGCGCGCTCGCCGCCGCCGCCCGCCATGCCAAGGCACGCGGCCTTCAGTTCGGCATCGAGCCGGTCAATCGCTATGAGACCCACCTCATCAACACCGGCTGGCAAGCGGTCGCCATGATCGAGAAGGTCGGCGCGGACAATATTTTCGTCCACCTCGATACCTATCACATGAACATTGAGGAAAAGGGCGCCGCCAACGGCATCCTCGATGCCCGCGAACACCTGCGCTACATCCATCTATCTGAGAGTGACCGCGGCACCCCGGGCGAGGGCACCTGCGACTGGGACGAGGTCTACGCCGCCCTCGCCGCGATCGGCTTCAAGGGCGGCCTCGCCATGGAGAGCTTCATCAACATGCCGCCCGAGATCGCTCACGGCCTATCTGTGTGGCGGCCCGTGGCCAAGGATTTCGAGGACGTGATGGGAAACGGCTTGCCATTTTTGCGCAACAAGGCGCGGCAGTATAAGTTGATTTGAGATAAATGGATCTGTATTGGATATTTTATAAGCAGATTTGGAGTGTGTGGGCTCTATCGTCTTTCAGCTGCTCCGTCGAGCCCCTTGCGCCCCCTCTCCCTGTCCCTCCCCCGCCAAGGGGGAGGGGACGCCTAGATTGGGGTTGAGCTAGGCAAGGCGCCCCAAAACTTTTAGACATCTGTGCAAGCGTCCCCTCGCCCCTGGCGGGCGAGGGAAATGGAGCGGGGGACGACCGGTACGCAAGGAGAATGCCTTAAATTCAACAGCAACCGCCCACTCCCTTCCAGTCTCCCCTCGCAGCAAAAGGTGCCTCTAAAGGAGGGCGATGAGGCTCAACAAGGCCTATTGCGGTGAATGAGACACTCATCCTCATGCGCCCAGTCCTTAAATCGCTCATTCATGACAAAATCCGCACCGCTGTCGCCACCGGCAGAAAGAACGCATTGGGTCGCGAGACCAGCGGCATGAACCCTAGACCTTGATAGAAGCGCCCTGCCGCCTCGTCGATGGCTTCGGCGAAGATGGCGTGGGCGCCGATGGGTGCGGTTACCACTCGCTTAATGGCGTCGAACACCAAGGCTTCGCCGAGGCCAATCCTCGAAAACCGTTGATCGCGGCCAAGCCAACCGATCAAAACCACCGGCACCGTGGGGTAGCGCGGCAGTTTCGCGGCAAGCAGGTGAGGCACGTCGGCCAGCAACACGCTGTTCGCCGAGAGGGTGTAAAAGCCCGCCACAGATCCTGTTGCCGCCTCGACGGCGACATAGCACTTCGCATAGCCGTTCTTCACGTCTTGTGAGACGCGCGTTTGAAAATAGGAGTCGATCCGCGGTTGACCGCAGCTGAAGCCAGCGCGGTCATGCGCTTTTGAAAGGGCCTCGATATGAAAGCGGCCACTCACTTCGGAGCGAAAAGATCAACATGGCGCTGGGCGGCGCGCTTCAGACGCTCGTTCGGCTCGGGAGGGTTCGCCAAGGCTTCGGCGAAGCGTATTTGGTCTTCGCGGGCGAGCTTAAGGATCTCCGCTTCAGCCACCACACGCCGGGCGTCTTCGCCGGCCGTCGCCATGAGATAGCTTGTCAGCGTCATCCCGCGCAGCTCGGCTGCCCGTTGCATGGTCGTATAGATTGACAGCGGGATGCGCGCCTCAAGCCGCGCGGTGGCTTCTTTCCGGTCTAGGCTTCGCATGGCATCCTCCTGAATTGAAGATACGGCAATTTGCCGTACGTCTCAAGCGCATGCAAAGCCTAAACCTAAATCTCACCCCAACCGCGGCGCATAGCTTGCCGGCTCCACCGAGCCGGGGCGCCCGTCCAAACTCAACACCGACCGCCTCGGCGCTGCCTCGCTGATGACTCGGCCCGCCTTCATCACGCTGAGCCGCGGTGGGCGCAGCCGGATGGCTTCAATCGCGTCGCGGGCATCCAGCACGACAAGGTCGGCCGGGCCGCCAACGGTCAATCCATAATCGGCGATCGCCATCGCCTTGGCGCCGTTGTCGGTGACAGCCGTGTAGAGTCGGGCCATGTCGGCGAGGCTCGTCATGTGGGCGAGGTGCACGGCCATGTGGGCGACGTCCAACAGGTCTGCCGTGCCCATCGAGTACCAGGGGTCCATCACGCAATCGAGGCCGAGCGCGACATTGATGCCTATATCCATCATTTGCGGCACGCGCGTGAGGCCGCGCCGTTTGGGATAGGTGTCGTGCCGGCCCTGAATGACGATGTTGATGAGCGGATTGGCGACCGCATGCAGCTCGGCCTCCTTCATCAAGGGCAGGAGCTTGGAGACGTAATAGTTGTCCATCGAATGCATGGAGGTGAGGTGCGAGCCGGTGACGCGGCGCTGCATCCCCAGCCGCGTCGTCTCGCAGGCGAGCGTCTCCACATGGCGTGACATGGGGTCATCGGTCTCGTCGCAATGCATGTCGACGAGGAGGCCCCGATCAGCCGCGATGCGCATGAGCGCCTTCACCGACGCTGCGCCCTCGTCCATCGTGCGCTCGAAATGCGGGATGCCGCCGACCACATCGACGCCCAGATCGAGCGCGCGTTCCAGGTTATTTGCTGCTGTTGGGCTGCGGTAGTAGCCATCCTGCGGGAAGGCGACCAATTGCAGCGTGATGTAAGGCGCGATCCGCTTCTTGACCTCAAGCAGCGCCTCGACGGCCAACAAGCGGTCGTCGCAAATGTCCACATGGGTGCGGATATAGAGGAGCCCCTGGCTCACCGCGAGGTCACAATACTTGAGCGCCCGCTCCATCACCGCCTCATGGGTCAAGAGCGGCTTCAACTCACCCCACAGCGCGATGCCTTCCAAGAGGGTGCCTGACCGATTGAGCCGGGGGATGCCGAGCGACAAGGTTGCGTCCATGTGGAAATGCGGATCGACGAACGGCGGCGAGACGAGCCGACCGGTGGCGTCGATCGTGGCGCGAGCGGAGGCCTGTAGGCCAGGTTCGATCGCCACGATCCGCCCGTCCTTGATGCCGATGTCCTGGGCCGTGCGGCCGTCGGGCAGGTTGGCGGCTTTGACGATCAGATCAAGCATGGCGGGGCTCCACAGGTGATAGCGAAGGGGCGCTCAGCGCTCGCCCTTGATGAACGGCTTCATCAGCGCGCGCGGATAGTCCGCCTTGCGGGCGACGAGCACGAGGGCGAGGATGGACAGAAGGAACGGCATCATCAGGAACACTTGGCTTGGCACCACGCCGCCGGCGATTGTTTGTAGCCGCACCTGATAGGCATCGAACGCGCCGAACAGCAAAGCACCGATCAACGCCTTGCCCGGTCGCCAGGAGGCAAACACGGTCAGCGCGATGCACACCCAGCCGCGCCCATTGACCATGCCAAAGAAGAACGCGTTAAACGCCGCCATGGTCAAGAACGCGCCGCCGACCGCCATCAGGGCC
>CALSBD010000373.1:0-4052 GCA_943373055.1 Rhizobium sp. Q54 | reverse complement strand
TTGGCGCGCGGCCGGCCGAATGGCACTCCGACGTGCCGCCGCGCCAGCGCGCGCGGGTGTGGCGCGGGGTAGCGACCGGCGAGGTCGATGTGGTGGTCGGCGCCCGCTCGGCGCTGTTCTTGCCGTTCCAACGGCTTGGCCTGGTCGTCGTCGATGAAGAGCACGATTCCGCCTATAAACAAGAGGATCGCGTGCCCTACAACGCCCGCGACATGGCGGTGGTGCGCGGGCATCTGGGCGGGTTCCCGGTGGTGCTTGCCTCGGCCACGCCGTCGATTGAGAGCCGGGCCAATGCGGATCAAGGTCGCTATCGGCGGCTCGTGTTGCCCTCGCGGGTGGGCGAGGGGCGGCTGCCCCGCATTGATGTGATTGACCTGCGAAACTCCAAGCCGGCGCCTGGCCGGTTTCTAGCCCCCGCGCTCACCCGGGTCGCCGAACAAACCCTCGATGCCGGCCGGCAAGTGATGTTCTTTCTCAACCGGCGCGGCTATGCGCCGCTGACATTGTGCCGGTCGTGCGGCCATCGCTTCCAGTGTCCCAATTGCACCACGTGGATGGTCGAACACCGGTTTCGAAACCAGTTGATGTGCCATTTGTGCGGTCACAATGAACCCACGCCGACCTCTTGCCCGGCGTGCGGTGATGTGGACAGCCTGGTGCCGGTGGGGCCGGGTGTCGAGCGCATCGCGGAGGAGGTGGCCGAGACGTTCCCTGGCCGGCATGTGCTTGTGTTGTCGTCCGACTTGCCCGGAGGCACCCGACGGCTGAAGCTGGAGCTCGACGCGGTCGCCAAGGGGGAGGCGGACATCGTCATCGGGACACAGCTGGTGGCCAAGGGGCACAACTTTCCCTTCATGGCGATGGTCGGCGTGGTGGATGCCGACCTTGGCCTGGGGCATGGCGACCCGCGCGCGGCGGAGCGCACCTATCAGATGCTTGCCCAGGTCACGGGGCGCGCCGGCCGGTTCGAGGCCGAAGGACGCGCCTTGATCCAAACCCGGGCACCTGAGCATCCCGTCATCCAGGCGATCGCGCGGGCGGACGCGGAAGGGTTTTATCGCCGCGAGATGGACGAGCGCCGGCAGGTTGGCTTGCCGCCGTTCGGCCGGCTGGCGGCGGTGCTGGTGACCGCGGAGACCCGGGCCGCGGCGGCCGCCCATGCCAATGCCTTTGCCCAGGCGCGGCCGACCGATGAAGAGGTCCATGTGTTCGGCCCTGCCGAGGCGCCGATCGCGGTCATTCGCGGCCAGCATCGCTTTCGGCTGCTCGCCCAGGCCCCGCGCGCCTTCGACCTGCAAGGCTTCCTGCGACGCTGGCAGGCGGGCGCACCGAAAGAGCGCGGCAGCGTACGTGTTCAAATTGATGTTGATCCGCAAAGCTTTTTATAACGCAGGGAAAAGCTGGACACGGATCCGTGACCCGCATCACGATTTCGCCACGATGCGTCCATGACGAGGTCATGGTGCGCGGCGATCGTATGGGTGTTGCTTCGGACGGCCCGGTTTGCATGCCGACCTGGTCATCGTTCAGCCCCCCAGCCCCCCGGGAAAGCCGGCGGACCGGGCCTTCCGAGGCAATGGTTGTCCTGGCTCAGCGAGGACACTGCGTCGCCTCGTGTATGCGTACCGTTCAGTCCCCAAAGTCCCCTTGAAGCCTCCGCACGTCGGGGGCTTTTTTGTGGACCTTGGGGACGTGCGCGTTTGGGGACGTGCCGCGTGCGCGGCGGATACCGCCTCGTCGTCGCCTTGGTTAAGCGGGGCTTAACCCGTCGTCGGTAGCGTGATGGCAGTGTGTCCGTTCAGGTGCCGACGCGTCGATGTCTTCCAGCGCTGCCTTCTCCTCGCCGTTTCAGCGGCTTGCCACTCTGCTCAGCGGGGTTGAGCCTGGGCGCGCGCCGATCAACCTGACGGTGGGCGAGCCGCGCCACCCGGTGCCGGCGTTCGTGGGGCCCGTGCTTGCTGGCGCGATCAGCGATTTCAACCGGTATCCGGCCATCAAGGGCACCGATGCGTTTCGCCAGGCCGTGGCCACGTGGCTTGACCATCGCTTTGCTTTGGGCGGCGCCATCAACCCCGACACCATGGTGTTGCCACTCAATGGCTCGCGCGAAGGTCTCTTCTTCGCCGCGCTGGAGGCGCGGCGCACCACACGCAAGAAGACCGATCGGCCGGCGGTTCTGTTGCCCAATCCGTTCTATCAGGCCTATGCGGCCGGCGCCGTGGGCGCGGGGTGCGAGGCGATCTTGTTACCGGCGGGGCCTGAGACCGGCTTTCTGCCCGATCTCGCCGCCGTTCAGCCGGATGTGCTGGCGCGCACGGTCGCGGTGTTTTTTGCCTCACCGGCCAATCCGCAAGGGGCGGTGGCAAGTGCACAGGCCTGGACGGCGCTGATCGAGGCGGCGCGGCAACATGATTTTTATCTGTTCGCCGACGAGTGCTACTCGGAGATTTACCGGGGCGACGCGGCCCCGCCTGGCGTGCTTTCCGCGGCGCGCGCCACCGGCTCGTTTGATCGGGTGGTGGCATTTAATTCGCTGTCTAAGCGATCCAATCTGGCTGGGTTGCGGGTTGGCATCGCGGCTGGCGATCCGGCGTTTTTGACCAGCTGGACCGCGTTTCGCAACATGGCCGCGCCGCAAGTGCCCATGCCGTCGCAGGCGGTCGCGGTGGCCGCGTTTGGCGACGAGGCGCACGTGCGGGAGAACCGGCGGCTCTATGACGAGAAGTTCGCCGTGGCCGAGCGCCTGCTGTCGGGCACGTTTGGTCCGGTGACGCCGCCGGGCGGGTTCTTCCTATGGCTTGATGTCGGCCGGTTTGGGGGCGGTGTCGCCGCTGCCTCTCGGCTGTGGCGCGAGGTGGGCGTGCGCACCGTGCCCGGCGCCTACTTGGCCGCCGACGGTCCAGACGGAACCAATCCAGGGGCCGACTATGTGCGCATCGCACTCGTCGAAACCATCGAGATAACCGAGACCGCGCTCGCGCGCGTGGCTGAAACCTTCCGGTGACACGACCCATGGCCCGCCTGTCCGATCCTGCCCTCGCCCGTCCCGCCGCCGCCCGCGCGCCCCGCGCGCCGGCGCGCCTATCCGAACTCGCGGCCCCGCCGCGGGTGGAGGCGGCCCCGCGCGCGCCCGCACCCTGGAAGGGTGTGGTGAGCCGGCAAACCGCCAGCGCGCTTGGTCTGGTCGCGATCGCGGTGGCTGCAGCGCTCGCTGCGGCGCTGGCCACGTGGTCGGCCAACGACCCGTCATTTAGCCACGCCACCGACCGCCCGGCGCAAAACGCGCTCGGCGTGCCCGGCGCGGCGATCGCTGATTTGGTGATGCAGCTGTTCGGTCTGGCCTCCATTGTCGCACTGTTCCCGGTGGTTGCCTGGGGCTGGCAGATGTTGAACGCGCAAGCGCCGGCCCGGCCGCGCGTTGGCGCTGGTGTCTTGGCGTTGCTGGCGGCCACGTTGGCGCTCGCCTGCCTACCCAATCCGGCGGGCTGGCCGTTGCCGGTGGGTATTGGCGGCGCGATTGGCGACACGCTGTTGGCCGCCCCCACCACGCTGTTGGGCAAGGGTGAGTGGGTGCGCGGTGTGATCGGCGTGATGGCCGGCGCGGTGGGTCTGTGGTTCTTGTGGAAAGCCGTGACCGGGGGCCCGGCCCCCGTGATGGAGGCTGACGACGCCGACGAGATGGACGAGCCGGCGCCGCGCCGCGCGATCCGCGTCGGCCAGGGGCTGGAGCCCGCCGAGCGGCCGCAGCCGACCCGCGCGGTGGCCGACGATTTTGACGACGAGGACAGCGAAGGCCGCTTTGCCGCCGTTGTTGGCCTGGTGCAGCATTGGGGCCTGACGGCGCGGGCGCGCCTGGGCCGTCTCGTGGGCGGGGGCCGGGGTCCGCGCTTGCGGGAGGGCTTTGGCGACGGCTTCAAGGGGAAGCTCGGCCGCGTGTTGTCGCCGATGGAAGACGAGGCCGACTATGACGCGCCGCCCGCTCGTCGAGTGGAGCCACAAGTGGCGCCGCGTGTGAGCCCCGACCGCGCCGCGGCGCCGCAGCCGCGCGTGGC
>CALSBD010000372.1:0-4055 GCA_943373055.1 Rhizobium sp. Q54 | reverse complement strand
GGCAACCGATGCGGCGATTTCGGCCAAGGCGCTGCAGGCGCTGTTGTCGGCCGGCGTGGTCGACACGTTCAACGCCATAACGGTGGATAGCGACACCTCCACATCGGATACGCTCTTGGCGTTCGCCACGGGTAAGGCCAAGCACGCGCCGGTTGATGATCCCAAGGACGGTCGGCTCGCCGGCTTCAAGAAGGCATTCAAGGACCTGTTGCGGGATTTGGCGCACCAGGTGGTCAAGGATGGCGAGGGCGCGCGTAAGTTCGTCGAGGTGACGGTGAGCGGGGCGACGTCGAAGGGTGCGGCGCGCACCATCGCACTCTCGATCGCCAATTCGCCGCTGGTGAAGACCGCGATCGCGGGCGAGGACGCCAATTGGGGTCGTGTTGTGATGGCGGTGGGCAAGTCGGGCGAGCGGGCGGAGCGTGATCGGCTGGCGATCAGCTTCGGCGCTGTCCGCGTGGCGGTCGATGGCGCGCGCGATCCGGCCTACTCAGAAGCGGCGGCGTCGGCGGAGATGAAGAAAGACCACATTCGCATTGGCGTTGACCTGGGGCTGGGCACCGGGCGTGCCACCGTTTGGACGTGCGATCTGACCAAGGCCTATGTGGAAATCAACGGCGACTATCGGAGCTAACCGGTGGTGACCGAGGCGGCCATCCGCGCGCTGGAAGAAGCCGGGCTGGCCGCGTGGCCGCCGGCGTCACTGCGGGTGGATGGATCGCACCGGTTGGGCATGACGCTCGGCCATCCCTCCAAACGACTCAACTGCCTGACGGTGCTCGATCCGCGCGATACGGCCGGTGGGATTGGTCGGCTTGACCGCGAGATGCGGCTGTTCTTGCGTTTGGGTCTCACGCCCTATTTTCGTCAGACGCCGCTGACGCCGCCGCTTTATGCTGAAGAGATGGATCGGCGCGGCTGGCGGACGATGGACGAGACCGACGTGATGATCCGCGATCTCACCGCCCCTCATGCGATCGCGGCGCTGCCACCGCCGTCCTTGCCGGTGCGGCCGGTTGATGATGTGTCGGCCTTTGCCACCACCTTGGCGCGGCTGCGCGGGCATGATGCTGAGGCGGCGCGCCAGACGGTGGCGGTCTTCGAACGGGTGGCGACCGGTCTTCGGTTGTGGCAGCTCGATCAAGACGAGGAGCCGATCGTGGTTGGCATGGGCGTTGACGGGGTCGATCACGCGGGCGACCGGTTGATCGGCTTGTTTTCGATCACCACGGCCACAGCGGCGCGCGGGCGTGGGTTTGGTCGCCTGCTCACTCAAGCGATGCTGTCGGATGCGGTGGCTCGGGGTGTCGCGCGCGCGTGGCTGCAGGTCGAGGTGGATAACGACCCCGCGCAGCGGCTCTATCGGTCGCTGGGGTTTATCCCGCATCACCCGTATCGCTATCGCGTGCCGCTTGGTTTTTGAGGTTTGGAAAGGAACTCCATGCGCCTGCTTCTCGTGGTCGCCGTCGCGCTCATTGATGCCGACGGACGTGTCCTGATCGCGCAACGCCCAGAGGGCAAGGCGATGGCGGGGCTATGGGAGTTTCCCGGTGGCAAGCTGGAACCGGGCGAGCGGCCCGAGGAGACGTTGATCCGCGAGCTCGCCGAGGAGCTCGGTATTGAGGTTAAGGCCGCCTGTCTGGCGCCGCTCACCTTTGCGTCACACGCTTATGAAGATTTTCATCTCTTGATGCCATTGTATGTCTGCCGACGCTGGACGGGCGACGTTCGCGGTCGGGAGGGGCAGGCGTTGAAGTGGGTGCGGCCGACCAAGCTGCGTGAGTATCCCATGCCACCGGCGGACGAACCGCTCATCCCGCACCTCATCGATCTGTAGTCGCCGCTCTAGTTGCCTTGAGACACCGTAAGACTATGGGACCCCGGATGACGAGCCGCGACCGTACCACCGCTTTGATCGCGCGATTTCTGGCTCACCGGGGCGGCGGCGTTTCGCTCGAGTATGGCTTGATCATCTCGTTGGTTATTGTGGGTTTTCTGGGCGGGCTCACGCTGTTTGGTGGCAGCAATGGCGGTGCGTGGGACAGCATGACCGCCAAACTGATCGCGGTCATCAAGGGCAACTGACGGCGACGCTTATCTGCGCCCGTCAGCCGGTCTCGGACAGGCGTGGCGTGATGGCCGACCGGCAGTCGATCTCCACCGCCGCGGCTAACAGCGCGCGCACCGCGCTGTCGGTAAAGTTGGCTTTTCGGCTGCCGCCATCCACCATGATGAACACCTGGTCGGCGCTCGCGCAGTCGATGACCACCTCGCGGGCGCCCGCGATGTTGGCGGCCATGGCGAGCTCGGCGCCCGAGCGGCCGGCCCGGCTGGTCGGGGGGTGACGAACCGCCGCCACGAACGCTGCCATGTCCTGCACCGCGGCAACGTGGATTTCATGGCAGCAATGTTCGAGCGCGTGGAAGCGCACGATGCCCGGTCCCGGTGGCACGCCGGTGATCACCCAAGCCTCGTCAGCGCGCTCGGCCACGCCGATCATGCGCCAGGTCATCACGCGGACCCCGACCGTGAGCGGCTTCAACATCTTTTCGACAATGCGCACCGAAGCGTGCTTGCCGGCACGCGCGGCGGCCTCTTCATTGCGGGTCGCGGGGGGCGTCGGTGCGGTTGCAACTAAGGTCGTGCCACCGAACTTGAACCGACGGAAACGGACTTGCTCACGGGTGAGGTCAGCGTCTTCGACCCGCCAGCCGGCACCAACCCAGGCCAGCTGATGCACCATGTTGCCGCCGTGATTGGCCCACCAAGTGCGATGAACGCGCGCGCTATTGGGAAGCGACGAACCAATCAGACTTTCGATATCAGCGAAGCTCAGAATAGCCTCCGCTTGTTGCATTCGCATCAAATGGAGGCGCAAAGGCGTATATTTCGACATGGACGCGACTTCCCCAGAGCGAAGCGGTTTATCCACTCGCTCGGGAAAGTCTAAAGACCAGCAGTCCAGTTACGGCATTCCCACTTTTGGGAATGGTCAACATCTTGGTACCATGATCCCGATATCCCAAAACATCTTATGCGATTATTTGGGGCTACGGTAGCGACTTTAGCGGGAAAATAGAATTCCCTTGCCGCCCGATGTCGAACCACTAAATCGTTCCTTGCTGGATGCTGAAAGTGTCGCGACTGTCGTGCCGTCGTTGCCGATCAACGTCACGGTCCGACCGCTCAACGACCAGGCGGCGATCTTCTGAAGCTCGGGGCTGGCACAGCCGCGCGTCGACGCGCGATAGCCGCCGGACCATTGGGTGAGCGCCATCGACAGCTGGCAGCCATCGGCACCCGACGCCAACCGCCAGCCGCCCAACAGGTCGGTGCGCTTGACTTCGACACTGTCGCCAGCAGGGGCCGGCTTGGCGTCCGCTGCGGCGCTGGCCGCGCCATCCGCCGGCTTTGCCCCCGGTACGGGCGGGGCGTTGGGGTCAACCGGCGGGGTTGTCGGCTGAGTGACGACGATTTGCCCGGCTTGTGCGGGGGGCGGTGCGGCGTTGGGGGTGACGACCAACGGCGCCAAGCCGCCTTGTTGCACGGGCGTCGTCGGCGCCGGCGTCAAAGGCGCGGGGGCCGAGGACCCACCCAAGCCGCCCAGATTGCCCACGCCGGAGCATCCGGCCAGGGTGCCGGCCATGAGCGTCAACGCCAGCATGCGCGTCGCCTGCCGAGTGGTCTTCATTGTGCTGTCTTCCCCATGTTCTTCGCTCATATCGAGCCCGGTTGCGGCACGCGGCCGCGAAGCGCTCGATCACAATCCCCATTGCGCGAGACAATTGCCGATCTCGGCCCGTCGTCAAGCGCTTCTTACAGTAACACGGGTCGATTGCGGCGGTGGTTCGACAAAGCCGCGTCAACCGCGCGAAGCCGCCCCAATTCGTGGATCCCCCTGTCAATGTTGCTGATCAGCCACAGGCAACGCCAATGGGTTGTTTCACCGCGCACGACACCTTCGTGTTTACCACTCGGTTGCCACTTCCCCTCAACATGGATCAATCCAAGGAAACAGATCCGACCGTCCGGTCAGTGTCGCGCGCGCAGGCGTG
>CALSBD010000371.1:0-4055 GCA_943373055.1 Rhizobium sp. Q54 | reverse complement strand
CAGCACCTTGGGTGGGATCAAGCGCCTCGCCGCCAAGCGCCACATCGCCGCGATTGTGCGGCGACCGCTTGAGCGAGACCGCGTCTTTCGCCGCCGCGGGTAATGCAAAGAACGCCCGTGCCGACGCGAACACCGCGTCAATCTCAGTTTGCGGAATTCCGTGACCGGAAACCACGAAAAACCCAATCCCCCGTGCCGCCGCGCCGATCTCTTGAGCCACCCGGTCAACAGACCCTGGGGCGCCCGCGACGAGATCGGCGATGTCGATGATCGGGATGGTGGGGGTCATGGGGGGCTCCGACAGTCGCGAATGTTGGCGATAGACTAATCCAACCCGCGGAACGCTGGAAACCGATACGGAAGCCAAAGTTTGGGCAGTGGCGGTTCTATTGCAGGCTGGGGAAAACGGGGCACCAGTTTTTTTGTTAGAGCACGCGTAATCAACGAGATTTAGAGCGCAACGCGGTTCTGTTTATTCGGCTTGCGGACTGCGAGGCGACAAACGTGGCCGCGTGATCTCCGTCAAGACGATCGGCCACAGACACGTCACGCAGCCACCTCGCGGTGCAGAAGACCATGGCCGTAAACGCAAAGAAGCCCGGCGTTGCCGCCGGGCTTCCCTTGATTACCCGTTAGGGAAATCAGAACGAGCGCTGGACGCGGAAGAAGCCAACGAGCTCCGACACGTCGCCACCAGCGCTGAAGTCGTTGTTGCGGTACTCGAGGCCGGTGCGGAACTGCAGGCCCGAAACCGGACGGAACGTCACGTCGCCCATGGCGGTCCAAACGTTGACCGAAGCGCCGGTGTTCTCATGACGGCCATACGAAGCCGAGAGACCAGCCGACACCTGCGAGGTGAAGCCGAGGTTCAAAGCAGCAGCGACGCCCCACGAGGTCGTCAGATTGCCAGCGAGGTTCCAGTCGTTGAACGGCGACGCCGGGTCGACGTACTTCGTGGCGCCCTTGGCGTAAGCCGCCTGGATCGCGAAGTCAGACGCCGAGCCGAGGCCCGGGATGTTGACCTTCACGCCAGCGCCGACCGCATAGCCGATCTCGTCGACATTGTTGCCGGTAAGGGCGAAGAACAGGTCAGACGAGTAGGCATGGTGCAGAGCAGCCATGATCTGCGCCGAACCCCAAGCTTGCGACACCTTCACGTTGGCAACAACGTCCGGCCACTTGGTGCCACCATAAACCACGCCCGTAGCGGTTGGGTTACGGGTGTTGACCGGAGCTTCGACCGAGAGCGAGGCTGTGATTCCGTTGCCGAAGGCAGCGGTGTAGGCCCACACGATGTTCTTGTCGTCAACGCCAGCGACCGAGGTCAGCAGGACATCCGAACCGCCACCCATGAAGGTGAAGAACGAGTCGTGGAAGCCGAAGGTGAAACCGGCCCACTTGATCCACGCCGCGTCGAGCGAGGTGCCGTTGCCCGAACGGGTGTCGAGCTGGGAGTTGATCGAGATGAACGACTGCAGCGGGCCGAAGTCGGTGTTGTTGATCGCCTCGAAGGTGATGTTGGCGCGAGCGCGTGAAGCGATGCCTTCGTCACGATCGTCCCAGCCGATGCCGCCGGCGAGGCCGCCGTTGACTTCCGAGAACGACGCATACGCATCGACGCGGACGTAACCGCCGATCTTGAGGCAGGTCTCGGTGCCCGGGATGTAGAAGAAGCCCTTGCCGTACGCGTCGCAAACGCGGACGTAGTCAACCGGCTCAGCGGCCGGGGCGGCGAGGTCCGCCGCCTGAGCCTGGGACGCAACCGCGACAGCGGCGACGCCGAGGACGAGGCTCTTAATGTTCATGTCATGACCTCCAGTCATAAAACGTTCTTAAGGGAGCTTGTCTTCCGGATCGGCTTGGCCGCTTTGGAAATTCAGTCCCCGGTTTATTCCCCGCGAAGGTGCCGTTGTGATCGTAAGCCGACCCTCCGGGGGCGGCACCTTCACGGCACACGAACTGGCGGGGTGCGCCAGATCGCAAATGCACCATACTGATCACGGCCCCGCGATCAACGGCTCAAACGAGTCTAGAGGGGGGAGAAGGGGCTTTTGCCACCCCGCTGTGGCGCAAATGCAACTTTTTTCGGCAATACCTAAGGGTCTATTTACCAAGTCATTGTTAACAAATGATTTATGCCATTTAGCCGGCGCCCAAAATGGTCTCTTTAAGGCCCCTTTGGGGGCTTTAAAGCGCGGTTAGAACCCAATCCGAGCGACCCGGACACGACACCGGCCGACCTCGGCTCGGCGTCCAACGCGCCATTGAGCCTCTATCGACGGCGCCGATTCTCCGCTGTCGGGCATGCGGCTTCTGCGTGGGCTGCGCGCGACGCCGGCGCGCGCGAGAGACGTCGCGCGGGGGAGTCATATTGCAAAGATGATTCCCACGGCCGTCCGGTTCGGTTATGCGAGAAGACGAATTCGCGCATGATGGCGCTTCAACATGTCTTGCCAGGCCCGCGACGGCCACGTCACCACCAGGAGCCACCCCGCCGATGCCCATTCAAGCCGAACAATTCGCGGTGCCGCATCCGAGCCAGCCGGTTGTTGCCGTTGCCGGGTCGTCCTTGGTGTTCCCGGTGCGGCGCATTCATTGTGTCGGCCGCAACTACGCCGACCACGTCAAGGAAATGGGCCATGACGGACGCGAACTGCCGATCTTCTTTATGAAGCCCGCCGACGCGGTCGTGGCCGACGGGTCGTCGATTCCATACCCGCCACTGACGCGCAATCTCCATCATGAAGTCGAGCTTGTGGTCGCCATTGGCCGCCCGGCCCGCCACGTCTCCATCGATCGGGCCCTGGAGAGCGTGTATGGCTATGCCGTCGGCATCGACCTCACCCGGCGCGATCTGCAGGACGAAGCCAAAAAGGGTGGCAAGCCCTGGGAGGCCTCCAAGGCGTTCGACCACTCCGCGCCCATTGGCGCCATTTCGCGGGTGAGCGAGGTTGGCCATCTGGAGCGGGGCTATATTCGCTTGTCGGTCAATGGCCAAAGCCGCCAGGCCGGCGACATATCGCAAATGACCTGGTCGGTCGCCGAAATCATCGCCCATTTGTCGCGCTCCGTGCAGCTCATTCCGGGCGACCTCATCTTCACCGGCACGCCTGCGGGCGTGGGCCATTTGGTGCCCGGCGACCAGATGACGGCCGAGATCCACGGCCTGTCGCGCCTGCACGTCTCCATCGGCGCGCCCTCGGCGTGAGCCGGTCGCGCCGGGAGGTTGGGGCGTGACCGACGATCTGTTTGGCGGTGGGCCGCGTGATCCGGCGATCCTGTGGACGCTGTCGCGCGCCGAGCAGGATGCGATCCTCCACGATGTGCGTGCCGTGGCACGCGCCGCGCCGCTCTTTACGCCGACCATGCCCAAGACCGGCGCGCCCTTGTCGGTTCGCATGACCAATTGCGGTCGGCTCGGCTGGGTGTCCGATCGGGCCGGCTATCGTTATCAGCCGACCCATCCCGACACCGGCGTGCCCTGGCCGCCGATCCCGCCCTCCATCCGGGCCATATGGACCGCCGTCGCGGGGGCGGATCTTGAGCCGGAAGCCTGCCTCATCAACTGGTATGCGCCGACCGCCAAGATGGGCTTGCATCAAGATCGCGATGAAGCGACGTTTGAGGCGCCGGTGGTGTCGATCTCGCTGGGCGACACCGCGCGCTTCCGCTTAGGCGGCCTCAAGCGATCAGACCCCACGCGCGCGTTTGAGCTGCGCTCGGGCGACGTCATGGCGCTCCAAGGGCCCACCCGTCTTGCCTTCCACGGCGTCGACCGCATCTTGGCTGGTACAAGCGACCTTCTGGAGAGCCCCGGCCGGATCAATCTGACACTCAGGCGCGTCACGCCCGCCTGAGCGGCTCCTCACATCGCTTCAAGCGCCTCAACGAGCGCCGCCATGTCGTCGGGCAACTCACTTTCAAAGCGCATCACCTTGCCGGATTTCGGGTGCTCGAAGGCGAGCAGGCGCGCGTGCAGCGCTTGCCGACCCAGCTTTGCGAGTGCGTCGCGCGCCTCGGTCGACAGCTTCTTTTCCTTGGTGAGGAACCCCGCG
>CALSBD010000370.1:0-4063 GCA_943373055.1 Rhizobium sp. Q54 | reverse complement strand
GGACTCGAACCTACGACCATTCGATTAACAGTCGAACGCTCTACCAACTGAGCTATCGCGGATCAGCGCTGGCGAGTGGCCCGCGCGATGTGGGCGGTTCACTACAACAGCGCGCGCGGTGGCGCAAGCCTTGTGTGCGCTGTTGAGCCGTCGATCCACCGGCGCGCGACGATGGGGCGCCTGAAAGCCCCATTGGGTGAACTGCGAGCCGCGATTGTTCGATCGGGAATGGTGCGTTCTCGCGTTTTGACCAGCCTTTGCGCATGGTGAGCGCGGTCAAACCCGTGCGGCTTCACGCCTGGAAGCTTGCCGCGGGCCGGCGTGGCGGTCGGTGGCTGTCTGGGATCCGGTGAGATCCGCCTCCGGCCCTGGGCCGTGAAGGTGCCATTGGGCTTTCGGGCCCGAACCCGAACCACAGTGAGAATGAGGCGCGATCGATGCCAAACCGGCTCGACGATATCTGCGAAAGCTGCGAATTCCGCAGCCGCTGCATCCGCTATGGCTGGATGTCGCCGGGCCAGATGTGGTTTCCCGATGTCGTCATGCTGTGCCCTGTCGAGGGCTGTCGCCGATTCGCCTTGAGCCTAGAGACCTTGCGCCGGCATTTCACCCCCGGCGACGCCGGTGAGGATGCGGCCGTCGCCGCCGACCCAGGCCCGGCGCGCCGGGCCCAGGGCGACGCGTGACGCGTTCGGACACCGCGTTGCGTTGCCTTAGGCGTCCACAAACCGAACGGCCTCGTCGATCGCTGCCCGCGGCGTGCGATAGCCGTTGATGGGATGCGCGGGGTCGGCATAACCAAACGAGATACCGCACACGATCCGCCACGTATCGGGCATGGTGAAATGCGCGCGGATCGCACCAGAATGCAACGCCAGGGCCGCTTGCGCGATGGTCGCGACGCCATGGGCGCGCGCGGCCAACATGAACTGCGTGACATAGGCGCCGCAATCCACCGCCCCATAGGGCCCGAGCGCCTCGTCGGTGGCAATGAGGGCGACGTGGGGTGCGTCAAAGAACTCGAAATTGCGCAAGGATTGCCGCTGATAGGCCTCCTTGTCGCCCCGCGCGATGCCAACCGCGTCATAAAGCTGAAAGCCACACGCGCGCCGGCGCGCCTGATACGGTTCGCGATACTCGCGCGGGAACGGAAAATCGGGCTCCGGCGCCGCCCCCGCGATGACCCGCGCCACCATCATCTGCCTAAACCGCTCAGTCGCCGCGCCGCGGGTGATCGTGACATGCCAGGGCTGCACATTGTTCCACGAGGCCGTGTGCTGAGCGAGCGTGAGGATCGCCGTCAACGTCGCATCGGCGACCGGCTCGGGGCGAAAGGCCCGGCAACTCCACCGCCCCTTGATGATCCGCTCAAGTGCGGCAGCGTCTTCGACGTTGTTGTCCTTGCCATCCATTCCGTCCGACATCGGCCGCCTCGTCCCTGGCCGCCCACCCGCTTGGCGGCATGGAGCAAAGCCTACCGCCGTTCAGCGTCCCCTGTCAGCCCGTGGATGAGGGGAAGCCGAGGGCCGGTCAATGCAGGCGGAACTCACCATCGGCCAGACGCAGCTCAGCCGGTTTGATGAGCCGTTGATGCGCGACGAAGACCTGATGCAGCGGCCCATCGAGATGGCGCGTCCAATAATCCAAGAACCGGCGCAGCTCGGGAAAATGCGGGTGCAGATCGTAGTTCTGCCAAATGAACGTCTGCAAAAGCGCGGGGTGGTCGGGCATGCGATACAGGATGTTGGCGGTTGTGATCCCGTACCCCAGTGTTTGACGGCGGAAATCTTCGCAAACCATGCAATACCTCCTTCAAAGACGTCTCATTAGGGGAGCGTTGAATCGCCTCGTCGTCAAGCGCTTTTTGATCAAAAAGTGACGTGATATCAGTGTTTTAGCAGTAGCCATCAAAGAGTGCTGATAATGGCGGGTGCGATCAAGGGAAGCTCTGGCGACAACCTGCTTGAGCGCTATTGAGACCGGCGCGCCTTCATCCAAGTGGCCGCGCCACGTGCGCCCTGGTGCCCATGTGCGGATTTTCAATGAGACGACGCTGAGAGGCTGCTTTGGCGTCAATTGAGACAGGTCGCGGGCGATCTTTTGAGACATAAGCAATCGATTTACCCAAAGCGAGATCTGTCAAATTGGACATGTATAGAGCGGCGTGGGTTACACCGAAATTTTAGGCTTTTCGGCTCACTGTCCAAATAGAGAGGTGGGAGAGACGGACGTGAGCGCGGTGGACAAGTCCATCTACACAGCCCGGAAGCTGGTAGCGGTCTATACGGCCGCGGGCGCCCTCTTTCTGGCCTGTGTTGTCGCCGGCTTCGTTGTTCTCAATATCGCCAGCCTTGAGGCCAACCGCTTTTCGATGGCGACGGAACGCAAACTCGTCAGCGCCGAGGTGTCCCACTTCGTTGAGCGGGCGATCCGCGAACAGGGCGAGCTGTCCTATTGGGACGATGCCAAGCAAAATCTGGTCTTGAGCACCCCGCCGAACGGGGCTTTCGCCCGCGAATATGTCTCCAGCTGGTTTATTGGTGAGCTGGGGTTCTCGGACGTCGCGTTGATCGCGCCTGATGGTACCGTCAAGCTCAGCGCCGCGGACGGGCTTGTGGAAACCGAAGTACCCGACACCGCGATGGCCATGTTTGCCGACGACCTCGTTCGCAAGGCGCGCGCGCTCTATGTTGAGCGGCGGGTGAAAGTCGGTGACAAATTCATGGTTTACGCCGAGGCGGGCGAGGTGAACCCGAAGATGCAGGTCTACGCCTATCGGCTTTGGAATGACGTTCCCACCCTGTTGATCGCGCAGGTGATGCTGGCCGAGGAGCCGCAGTTCGCCTCCCGCGACGGCGAGGAGGTGGTGTTTCTATCCGCCAAGCCGTTGTCCGACGATGTGGTGTCACAGACGGGTGCCCGCCTCGCGCTCAACGCCGTTAAGATCAAGCCGGTTGGAGACGTGTCGCCCACCGAGCACGATGCGTCGGTGCGCATGCCCGACATGGGTGGCGAGCCGTCCCTGGTCATCACCTGGGAGCCGCAGTCGCCGCGCGAGGGCATCTTGCAGGCCACGCTGCCGGTCGGCGCGATCATGATCGTCACGCTGATGGCGATCCTCTTTTTCATCGTGCACCGCCATGCGGCCACCTTGAAGACCTTGACGGTCAGCGAGGCGACCAATCGCTTTCTGGCGACCCATGACAGCCTGACGGGACTGCCAAACCGCAAGAAGTTCGAGGATGCCTTGGAAGGCGCGTTCTCACTGGCCGCGCAGCGTTGCTTCGCGGTCATGTACATCGATCTTGATCGGTTCAAGGCGGTCAATGACACCTATGGCCATGCGGCCGGCGACGTCGTGCTTTTGCAGGTCGCCCGACGGCTCGATGCGGCCATCGGAACGCGGGGCACGGTGGCGCGCATGGGTGGTGACGAATTTGTCGCGCTCATCACCGCCGACCTCGCCGTCGACGAATTGCATTGGTTTGCCAATGAGATCATTGCCGATGTGAGCAAGCCCATCGCTTTTGGCGACACGCTGTTGGAAGTGGGCGCTAGTATTGGCATCGCCATCGCTCCTAAGAACGGATCCGATCCGCGCACCATCATGCAATCGGCTGATGCGGCGCTCTATGCGTCGAAGGAAAACGGTCGCGGCCAAGTCCGCCTGTGGGAAAGCGCGGCCTAAGCCGCCCACCTTCTCAAGGCGAAACCGCGCGCCGCACGCACAAAAGCTTTGCTTCGGCGAAGTGTTAGCGACCCATCCTGATGCGCACGGTCTTCGTTCCGGTTGCTTCTACCGTGAACTTGGCTTCGTCGAACGTCGGTGGCCGCAGGCTGTGGCGGATGTTGTTCGACACCCCCCAGTCTTCCGTCGGCAAGCCGACGAAGTTGGTGTCCGGCCTGCGGTTGCCGTTGAGATCATGCAGCACCGCGACTGCATAGGTGCCGGCCGGCACATCAGTGAACCGGCAGGTCACGCCGGCCGGATTGGCCTTTTGCCAGCGGAACGTCACGCCCGTATTGCCCATAGGAAATGCCGACGCATTGGCGTGCAGCGCGC
>CALSBD010000369.1:0-4064 GCA_943373055.1 Rhizobium sp. Q54 | reverse complement strand
CCGCCGACCGCACGCCAAACCAGCGCGCGCCCTCTACCAACGCCTCTTCCCCAAGCCCCATCAGATCGTAGGTCACCGCCCGCGTCACCCGCGCTTCCAACCGTCCGCGCACGTGGATGTAAGGGACGATCCCCTCGGTGCCAGCATCGCGGCGAAAGCGCAGCGCGTGATCGGGGCCGGCGGAGACGAGATCGCCCACATTGGTGCGAAACACCGCCATGTGCCCGTTGGGGGTCGTCTCCATCTGCATCTCGACCGCCTGGAACGGCGCGTCCTCGACCGTGATGCCGACCTTTTCGACCGGGGTGACGAGATAAGTCTTGCCGTCCTCGTCCTTGCGCAGAACGCTCGCGAACAGCCGAACCAGCGCCTCGCGGCCAATCGGCGTGCCCATGTAAAACCAAGTACCGTCGGCGGCGATCCGCATGTCGATGTCACCGCAGAACGGCGGGTTCCAGCGCTCCACCGGCGGCGGACCGCGGCCCCGACCGGAATCAGCCAAGGCGCGGCGGATCATGGCATCAAGGCCCGCGGTGTCGGCGGATCCGGCCGCTGGCACTGTCAACTTGTCGTGAGGCGAACGGGCGGAGGCCATGGCCGAGCTCTCCTTTTTCAAGCCACGAGCGGCTGGCGCCACGGTTTCTCCCGAATCCTCGCCTGCCATGGCGTTTCCTTAAACCGAGCGAGGGCGGAAATCACGCGTGGATATTCTCACTCAATTGAGATGCGCACGGTCCGCGATGCTGTCACACTCGTAGGACGTTGATGGTGATCCCGCGCCCGCGCGGTTCGTGACTAAAGGGATTTCGAGCAGAATGAGCGCACCGACCCCCGCCCTCCGTTCCGACGACCATTCCATCGTCGCCGAAGCCGAAGCCGCCGTGGACGCCCTCGCCGATGTGCGCCGGGCCATTGGCAAGGTGATCTTTGGCCAGGAAGCCGTCGTCGAGCGGACCTTGGTGACCATCCTGGCCGGGGGCCACGGTCTCCTGGTCGGCGTGCCCGGCCTTGCCAAAACCAAGCTCGTCGAAGCGCTCGGCGCGGTGCTCGGTCTGGATGCCCGCCGCATCCAGTTTACTCCCGACCTGATGCCCTCCGACATTCTGGGCTCCGAAGTGCTCGACCAGGGTGCCGATGGCAGCCGCTCGTTCCGCTTCCTGAAGGGGCCGGTGTTCAGCCAGCTGTTGATGGCTGACGAGATCAACCGCGCCAGCCCGCGCACCCAGTCGGCGCTCTTGCAGGCCATGCAGGAGTATCACGTCACCGTCGCCGGCCACCGCCATGACCTGCCCCGCCCGTTCCACGTGCTTGCCACGCAGAACCCGTTGGAGCAGGAAGGCACCTATCCCCTCCCCGAGGCCCAGCTTGACCGCTTCTTGATGCAGATCGACGTGCATTATCCCGACCGCGCGTCGGAGCGTCGCATCCTGATCGAGACCACGGGCGCCGGCGAGGATGGCGCGCTCGAAGTGCTCACCGCCGAGAAGCTCGCCGGGTTTCAGCGCCTCGTGCGGCGCATGCCGGTGGGCGAGAGCGTGGTGGAAGCGATCCTTGATCTGGTGCGCGCCACCCGCCCCGGCGAAGGCGATGCCGACATCACCCGTCACATTGCCTGGGGCCCTGGCCCGCGCGCCTCGCAGGCCTTGATGCTGACGGTCAGGGCGCGCGCCCTGTTCGGGGGTCGCCTCGCGCCGTCGCTGGACGACGTCGCCGCGCTGGCCGAGCCGATCCTGCAGCACCGCATGGCCCTCACCTTCGCCGCCCGGGCCGATGGCGTCACCGTGCGCGACCTGATCGCGCGCGCCGTCGCCAAGCTCGGCTGAAAGAGACCCCGCCCGTGGCCGCTCCGTTGACCTCGTCGTCCGCCAGCCCGTCCGCGCCCTCGTCTGAGAGTGCCATCACCGGCCTCAAGGCCGCCAAGACGCTGGCGTCCGCGTTGCCGGACCTGTTGGTCGAGGCCCGCAAGGTGGCCATGACCGTCGCCTCGGGCTGGCATGGTCGGCGGCAGGCCGGGTCGGGTGAGACGTTCTGGCAGTTCCGTCCGTTCGGCCAGGGCGAATCAGTCACGCGCATCGACTGGCGTCGGTCCGCGCGCGACGATCATCTGTATGTGCGCGAGCGCGAATGGGAGGCGGCCCATACGGTGTGGGTGTGGGCCGACCTGTCGGCCTCAATGGACTTCCGCTCGCGCCTCGCCCCCATGGTCAAGCGCGACCGGGCGGCGGTGTTGATGCTCGCGCTGGCCGAACTGCTTGCCCGCTCCGGCGAGCGCGTCGGGCTGCCCGGTGTCACCCAGCCAACCGCCCACCGCGCGGTCGCCGAGCGCATTGCCACCGCGCTGCCCACCGCGCCGGTCGGTGCACTGCCCGACACCGCGCCGGTGCGTCGCTTCGCCGAGGTGGTGGTGATTGGTGACTTGCTCGATCCCATCGATGCCATCGCCGCCGCGCTCGACCGCGTCGCGGCGGCGGGTGCGCGGGCTCACCTCGTCCAGGTGCTCGACCCATCGGAAGAAACCTTCCCGTTTGCCGGCCGCACCGAGTTTCGCGATCCTGAGACCGGCTTCCGCCTCACTGCCGGTCGCGCGGAGACCTGGGCGGACGCCTACCGGCAGGAACTGTCGGCGCATCGCGACGGTTTGCGCCGCATCGCCGAGCGGCAGGGGGCATCGTTCCTCGTTCACCACACCGATCGTCCGGCGGCGGAGCCCTTGTTGGCGCTGCACGCCCGCCTCGCCAGTGGAGGGCGCGCATGATCCCGCTTGGCTTCACGGCCCCCTTGGTGCTCGGCGCATTGGTGCTGTTGCCCGTGATCTGGTGGCTTTTGCGGCTCACCCCGCCGCGGCCGCGCGAGGTGGCGTTTCCGCCCACCCGCATTCTCGCCCGCATCGCCAAGAAGGACGAGGAGCCCTCCAAGAGCCCCTGGTGGCTGACCGCGCTGCGCCTCGCGCTCGCCGCGGCGGTCATCTTAGCCCTCGCCGGACCGGTGTGGCGCCCTTCGGAGAGCCGGGTGACTGCGTCGGGCCCGCTGTACCTCTTGGTCGATAATGGCTGGGGCGCGGCCCCCGATTGGGACATGCGGATCGCCGCCGCCCAACGCGTCATTGGCGAAGCTGAAACGAATGGTCGCCCGGTCGCGCTCATTGGCACCGCCGAGGGCGGTAGCCAGGCGATGGAACCCGGCGCCGCCGCCGCCGCGCGCACCCGATTGGAAGCTTTAAAGCCCCGCCCGTTCCCCGCCGATCGCTCCGCGCTCGTCACCCCGCTGCGCCGCGCGTTCCAGATGGCGCCGGCCGGCGAGATCGTGCTGATCGCTGACGGGCTTGCCTATCAAGATGCCGACGCGTTCATGAGCTTCCTCGCCGAGGTCGCCGCCACCACGCCGCTCACATTGATGTCGAGCGAAGGTCCCCGTCCGCTAGGCCTTGCCGCGGCCGTCAATGGCATTGAAGCCCTCACCGCCACCGTCGTGCGCGCCACGCCAACCGATCCCGCCGCGGGCCTGTTGCGCGCGCTGGATCGGCGCGGTCGTCCGGTCGGCGAGGCGACCTTTGCCTTCGAGGGCACCGCGCTTACCACTGAAGCGACCTTCACCATGCCGGTGGAGCTGCGCAACGAGTTCGCCCGCATCGAGGTGGACGGCATGGCGACCGCAGGCGCCGTGCAGCTCCTCGATGAGCGCTGGCGCCGCCGCGCGGTTGGCCTGTTGAGTGGCCAGACCTCCGATCTTGATCAGCCGCTGTTGTCGCCGCTGCATTACATCTCGCGCGCCCTGCAGCCGTTCGCCGATATCCGCGAGCCGCGCTCGCCCGACGTGGCGCGCGGCGTGCCTGAGCTCATCAATGCGCGGGTCTCCGTGATCATGTCGGCCGATGTCGGCACCTTCGGCACCGCCGCCGAGGGCTTGCTGCGGCGCTGGATGACCGATGGCGGCGTGCTCGTGCGCTTCGCCGGCCCGCGGCTGGCGGCGGCGGCGCGCGAAGACACCCTATTGCCGGTGCGCATCCGCGAGGGTGGCCGCACACTGGGCGGCGCGCTGTCCTGGTCGGAACCGCAAGGCCTGGG
>CALSBD010000368.1:0-4075 GCA_943373055.1 Rhizobium sp. Q54 | reverse complement strand
CTTGCCGAGCGTTTGCGGCTGTCCAATGCGCAGCGGGATCGGATGGTGGGCCTGCATGAGGCGATGATCGACCTGATCGGCCCGCTTGAAGCCGCGGATGCGCGACATCTGCGGCGCCAACTGTTCCGGATCGGGCCGCGGCCGTTTTGGGATGCGATCCCCGTGGTGGCCGCGAAGCTGCGCCAACCGGAGCGGGCGGCTTGGGCGCGCCACGCCGTCGTGATGCCCGATCCGCTGCCGGTGACCAGCGCGGATCTGATCGCCCGGGGCGTGAAGCCAGGTCCGGCGTTCGGCCGGGCTCTGGCGCGCGCGACGCAGGCTTGGATCGCGTCGGATTTCACCGCCGGCAAGGACGCGCTCGTGGCCGCCGCGCTCACTGCGGCGGCCGAGCCTTAAGGGGCGCGGCGGCCAAGCTCACATCAGCGTACAAGTTCACATCAGCGCAATGGAATCACGCGCGGCGGGATCGACGCGGTGGTCGATGGCACCGGCACGGGCTGAGGGATGACCGGCGTCTGAGACGGCGCGGTGTTGACCGGCAGCGGAATGACCGGCGCAGCCGGCGGCACTGGGGCGATCGCCGACGGCGATACAGCCGGGATCGCCGGCTTGGGGATCGCTGGCATGGCCGGCTGGAGCGTCGGTGCTGGCACAGCGCCAAGGCCCGCGTCGCGGGTCGGCACGCTGGGAGTGATTACCCCGGTGGGCAAGGGGATGGGCGGGGCGGTCACGGTTGGCGCGGTTACCACCGGCAGGCCGAGGGTGGGTGCCGGCGCCGGAGCAGCTGCGGTCGCGGGCTGCGGCGGGGCGGCCGGTCGCGCGCGGCGCGGCGGCGGGGCGGCCTCCGGCTCCAGGGGTGCCGCGGGCGCCAACAAGCCGCGCAGCGGATCGACAAAGGCAAGCGCGTCCATCTGACCCACGCCGGCATAGGTGCCCGCGCCCGCGCCAACCACCAGGTTCGACGCTATCAATTCCGCCCCGGCCGGGTCAAGACCTTCGCGGCACAGGCGGACACGGACTGAGGCGACCACCGGGCGGTCGGTCACCGTCCAGATCGAGCGCACGCCGTCCTCGGTGCCATCGAGGTACTGCCAGGCATAGAGGCAGCCCTGGCGCCCCGACCGACCATAGGCCATGCCAAGCGGACCCTGGCGGGTGCGCAGCAGGGATGTTGACGGGGCCATGGCGACGCCGGGCAGGCGCTCCAGCATTTCGCGATGGATCTCGCGGTCGGTGGGGCGGCGCACCGCCTCCGTGCCGCGGCCCAAATGCACCTCGATGCCGTTTTCGCCGCGCGTTGAGAGATCGCCCACCAGCACGATGCG
The DNA here is from genome assembly GCA_943373055.1 of Rhizobium sp. Q54. Classification (GTDB taxonomy): domain Bacteria; phylum Pseudomonadota; class Alphaproteobacteria; order Rhizobiales; family Ancalomicrobiaceae; genus CALSBD01. The sequence goes on along the minus strand of CALSBD010000368.1, from coordinate 2,750 downwards.
CTGCCACACCTCGCCGTCGGCGCGGGTCTCATTGACGGAGACCATGCGGCCGGCTTCTCCCGGCAAGCGGGCAAGCGCCTCGCCAGGTCCAACCGGTCGCGGGATGGCGGTAGGGGCGAACAGCTGGCGCGGCGAGAGGTCGCCAATGAGGCCATCGGGCGCGCTGGAGCATCCGGCGATGAAGCCGGTCAGCGCGAGGGGGGCGAGAAGGGCTGTGCGGCGGATCATCGAAGCGCGCTCGTCTGGGAGTGCTTGGCAGCCTCGAACAGCCCCGCGCGGGTTTCGCGGGTCGACATCTGTCGGTCGAGGAGGGTGAAGACTTGGTAGGCCTCGGCGTGCCGGCCCATGTGGACCAGCGACCAGCCGCGCAACGTCATGAGATCACGCGGCTCGGGCACGATCTCGCGGCGCCGGTCGAGCATGGCGAGCGTCTCGACGTAGTTCTTGGCGCGGAAATGGCTCATGGCGTGCTGGGCGAGCACCACGGCGCCGATTTCGTTGCGTCGCTTGGTGGATAGGGGCTGGGTATTGGCCGCCTCCACCGCCGCGAAGCTCTCGCCCACGCGCAAATGCGCCAGCGACTTGCCATAGGCCGCGTCGTTCGCCGTTTTGCCGCGGCCCATGGCCATGGCGCGCTCGAAGGCGCGGGCGGCCTCTTGCGGGCGCTGCAGTTCCAACAGACACCAGCCCCGCAGCAACGACGCTTCCGCGCCTTGCGCATCGCCCAACCGGCGCAAGCAGGTCTTGGGGTCGCCGGCCTCGTGGGCGCGGAACGCTCCCGCCAGACCCGTGGTGGCGGCATTGGAGCCGCCGCCGCCCGAGCCGCCGGCCCGTGGCGCGCCAGCGGCAGCCACGCGGGTGGGGCGTGCGAGGGCGGCGAGCTCCGGATAGGTCGGTTGATAGGCGGCCAAAAGCCGCAAGGCGTCGTCTCGGCGGGCGGAGGCGAGCACCGCCAACACGTGACCCTCGGCGGTCTTGGCCGTCGGCTGCCACTGCATGGCCGCTTCAAACCACGCTGCCGCGGCCGGATATTGGCCGGCCTTGTACGCGTACCAGCCCAGGGCCTGCGCGCCATTGCCGGATTGCAGCGATTTCACCGCTTCGGCGAACCGATGCAGGCGCTCCGCGGTCGACGGCGTGGGCATCTCCGACGTGAGGTCGGCGGCGACGATTTCGACGAAGAGCTCAAGGAACTCCTCGTTTTGCGTGCGCCGTTCCCACGCGATGGTCTCGGCCTCAGCGAAGCGACCGAGCGCGCGCAGGCTCAGCGCGGCGCCGAGCGCGGCCTTGTCCTCGCCACCTTGGGCAAGCGACGTCTTGAACCAATCGTGGGCGGCGCTGAAGCGGGCGGCGCGATAATCATACCAGCCTAACAGTTCGGCATCCTTGGCGTCCTTGCGCAGGCGCGCCGACTGGACAAGCGGCGTCAACTCATCGACCGCGGGCGGCGTCTCGGTGGTGCCGCTCAAGGCGCGGCCGACGCGGGCGCGCAAGAGGTCGATCTCCAAACCGTCGAATTCGCCGCGCCCATCGGCCTCCTTGCGGCCCAGCGCCATCAGATCGCGCACCGCGTCGACCGGCAGCACAACGAGGGCCTTTTGCATGGTGGCGATACGGACCTGCTGCGGCTGATCGCTGATGAGCACCAAGCGATAGAGGTCCTTCGCGCGATCGGGCTCGCCGGCCGCCGCATAGGCCTCAGCGACCCGCCACAAGGTGTCGGGGTCAGCGACGTCAATCAGCGAGGCGTCCTTCTTAGCGAACTCCAGCACGTCGGCGTGGTTCTTGGCGTCGGACGCCGCGATCAACCGGGCGCGGGCCTCCTTGCGCTCCAGCTTTGCCATCAGCTCGGCCGGCGGGCGCCAGCCGGGCTCGCGCAGCGAGCGGCGCGTGATCTCGGCGCGCAGATCATCAAGCCGGTCCTGGCCATAAAGATCCCACAGCGACTGATCCGGCCCTCGGCCCCCGCCGGGCTTATAGAGATCGGCGGGCGGCTCCCATCCGGGATAGAGCGTGCGTAGCCGGCGGATCTCGGCGTCGACCCGCGCGGTGTTGTTTTGGCCGGCATAGTAGCGCAGGGCCGATTCATCGACCTCCACCCGCGCAGCGGCAGCCACGTCGGCGGCGGCCGTTGTTGGATCGGCGGTGGTGCCGGTGGCTTGGGCGGGGTCAACCGCCGGATAAGCGGCGACCGCGGCATCCCACAACACGGTGCGGTCGGCCGCCGAGGCGGCTGGCACGGTCATAGCCAGGGTTGAGAGGAGCGCGAGGGCGCGCGAGCGCATCACCAACATTCCGGGTACCTCTGATGCACGGCCACGAGGGCAAGGGCATGGAGCGTGGCGGGGTAATAGGGTTCGTCCGCCGGAGCTTTGAACCGATCGGCGAGTTTGGTGCCCTCAAGCGCGCACGCCACGAGCGCCGCTACCGCGCCGTAGCCAGGGTTGCTCAAGGGTTCGACGGTGGTGCCGGTGGTCAGATCGACCACGGACGGGGCCTGTTCGCCCCACAGCGCGGCATAGGGGGCGAGGTGCGCGCGGCGCCACTCGTGCGACCAGGCGAGATACAGCGGCACGCGAATGGCGTTATAGCCGAAGTGCGCCGGGAAGCCCTCGGCGGGCGCCAAGGCCTCGCCACCGAGCGCCACCCATTCGGCGGTGAGATGGCGTGGCCCGAAGCGGGCGTCGGCGACAAATGTCAGGCCCGCGCGGGCGGTGTCGCGCCAGCCGGCATCGGGCGCGATCGCGGCC
>CALSBD010000367.1:0-4077 GCA_943373055.1 Rhizobium sp. Q54 | reverse complement strand
GGTCGGCACAAGGCCGACCATGACGGTAGAAGCGCTCACCGATCGACCTCCCCGAACACGATATCGAGGGAGCCCAGGATCGCGGAGACGTCCGCCAGCATGTGCTTGCGGCACATGAAATCCATGGCTTGGAGATGGGCGAAGCCCGGCGCCTTGATCTTGACCCGGTAGGGCTTGTTGGTGCCGTCGGCGACGAGATAGACGCCGAACTCGCCCTTGGGCGCCTCGACGGCGGCATAGACCTCGCCCGCGGGCACCTTGAAGCCCTCGGTGTAGAGCTTGAAATGGTGGATCAGCGCTTCCATCGAGCGCTTCATCTCGCCACGCTTGGGCGGCACCATCTTGCCGTCAAGCGCCGAGATCGGCCCGCCACCATCGGCCGAGAGCAGCTTTTCGCAGCACTGCTTGATGATGCGAACCGACTGCCGCATCTCTTCCATGCGGATGCAGTAGCGGTCGTAGCAGTCACCGTTCTTGCCGATGGGGATGTCGAAATCCATCTCGCCATAGCACTCGTAGGGCTGCGACTTGCGCAGGTCCCACGGCGCGCCCGAGCCGCGCACCATGACGCCGGAGAAGCCCCACGCCCAGCACTCGTCGAGCGACACGACGCCGATGTCGACATTGCGCTGCTTGAAGATGCGGTTGTCGGTCAACAGCGCGTCAAGATCGGCGACCGTCTGCAAGAACGGATCGCACCACGCCTCAATGTCGTTGATGAGGTCCTGCGGCAGGTCTTGGTGCACGCCGCCGGGCCGGAAGTAGGCCGCATGCATGCGCGCGCCGGACGCCCGCTCGTAAAACACCATCAGCTTCTCGCGCTCCTCAAAGCCCCACAGCGGCGGGGTGAGCGCGCCGACGTCCATCGCCTGGGTCGTCACGTTGAGAAGGTGGGAGAGGATGCGGCCGATCTCGGAGTAGAGCACACGGATGAGCTGGCCACGGCGGGGCACGTCAAGACCGAGCAGCTTCTCCACCGCCAGGCAATAAGCATGCTCCTGGTTCATCGGCGCGACATAGTCGAGCCGGTCGAAGTACGGCACTGCCTGCAAATAGGTCTTGGCCTCGATCAGCTTCTCGGTGCCGCGATGCAAAAGGCCGATGTGCGGATCGACGCGGGTGACCACCTCACCGTCCAGCTCCAGCACAAGGCGCAGCACGCCGTGTGCGGCCGGGTGTTGCGGGCCGAAATTGATGTTGAAGTTGCGCACGTTCTGTTCGGTCATCGTGGCGCTCCTTCAGTTCGTCTTGGCCTTCTCATCGCCGGGCAGCACATAGTCGGTGCCCTCCCACGGCGAGAGAAAGTCGAAGTTGCGGAATTCTTGATTGAGCCGCACCGGCTCATAGACGACACGCTTCTTCTCGTCGTCGTAACGCACTTCGACGAAGCCGGTCAGCGGGAAGTCTTTGCGCAGCGGGTGACCGTCAAAGCCGTAGTCGGTCAAAATGCGGCGCAGGTCCGGATGGCCGGTGAATAAGACGCCGTAGAGATCATACGTCTCACGCTCAAACCAGTCGGCGCCGGGATACACCGCGGTCGCGGACGGCACCGGGGTGGTTTCGTCGGTCTCCACCTTCAAGCGCACCCGCAGGTTCTGCTTCGGAGACAAGAGGTGGTAGACGACATCGAACCGGCGCGGGCGGGCCGGCCAATCGACGCCGCAAATGTCGGTCAAGTTGACGAACTGGCAGCGCGGGTCGTCGCGCAGCCGACGTAGCACGTCAATGAGGTTGCCCGCCGCCACTTCGAGCTGAAGCATATCCACGCCCAGCGACCACCCGGCAAGCTTCCCCCCCAGGGTCGCTTCCAGATACTCGCCCATCTCGCGGGCTGCTTCGACGTCCTCAACCGTTTCGTTCATCGGGTACCCCGTGTCCCCAAGGTCTACCGAACCCCACGCCACCGCCCTCCCCCGGGCGATAGCTCAGCGTTCGATGGTCGCGGTGCGACGGATCTTCTTTTGCAGCAACAGCACCCCATACAGGAGCGCTTCGGCGGTCGGCGGACAGCCCGGCACGTAGATGTCGACCGGCACGATCCGGTCACAGCCACGCACCACCGAGTAGGAATAGTGGTAATAGCCACCGCCGTTGGCGCACGAGCCCATGGAGATGACGTAACGCGGCTCGGGCATCTGGTCGTAGACCTTGCGCAAGGCCGGCGCCATCTTGTTGGTCAAGGTGCCCGCGACGATCATCACGTCGGACTGACGCGGCGAGGCGCGCGGGGCGAAGCCGAAGCGTTCCGCGTCATAGCGCGGCATCGACATCTGCATCATTTCGACCGCGCAGCAGGCCAGACCGAAGGTCATCCACATCAGCGAGCCGGTGCGCGCCCACGCAATGAGATCGTCGGTGGCGGTGACCAGGAAGCCCTTGTCGGCGAGCTCGGCGTTGACCTCCAAAAAGAACGGGTCATTAGCCCCCACCGGCTTGCCGGTGGCGGGATCAAGGATGCCCTTGGGCGCCGGTGAAATCAGCGTGGATGGTGCGTTCAGTCCCATTCCAACGCCCCCTTCTTCCATTCGTAGATGAAACCAACGGTCAGGACGCCGAGGAAGACCATCATCGACCAGAAGCCCATCCAACCCAGGTCGCCAAAGACAACCGCCCAGGGGAACAGGAACGCGACTTCAAGATCGAAGATGATGAACAGGATGGAGACGAGATAGAACCGCACGTCGAATTTCATGCGGGCATCGTCAAACGCGTTGAAGCCGCACTCGTAGGCCGAGACCTTCTCGGCGTCGGGCGACTTGTAGGCCACGATGAACGGCGCGACGAGAAGCGCGAGGCCAATGAAGGCCGCGACGCCAATGAACACGACGATCGGCACGTAATCGCGCAATAACTCTTCCATCCGACCCTGCCTCCCCCGCGTTTGGCAGCCCGCATCCGGCCCGTGGGCGGATGCTCGTCCGGTGACTGATCGACTCACCTATCGACACATCGCCACGATATCCCCCGATCCGTGACGATAGACGGCAAGTATGACCGGTCAACCGGATCGCTTGGCATAGGCGAGACCCTATTGAGGCCCAAGCGATGGGCACGGATTAGCCCACGCCTTGGCCTCGCGCAAGCACGTATCGCACCGCGATTTGTTAGCAATTGGCGGGGGGTTATCGGGTCGTGAACCAGGCGCGGGATGTGTCGGTTGAACTCAATCGTTTAAATGGGCTGGATTACTCGGTTTGGCCAGCATCGCTGGCTCGCGGCCACCCGGCACACGCCACGTTCCGGATCGGTCGGCAAGCGCCAAATTCGACTCACGCGAGCCAACCATTGAGTGCCTTAAGTGCGCGATCAATGTCCGCGGTGGTACCGGCGAACGAGAAGCGCATGTAGCGGTGGCCGCGGCTGCCGTCGAAGTCGAGCCCCGGTGTCGCCGCCACGCCGGCTTCATCAAGCATGCGATTGGCAAACTCAAGGGTGTCGTTGGTGAAGCGCGAGGCGTCTGCATAGGCGTAGAACGCCCCGTCCATGGGCAACACGTCGGTGAAGCCGATGGCCGGTAACGCGGTCAAGAGCCGTGCCCGGTTTTCAGCATAGACCGCCTTGACGACATCGAGTTCGGCCGTTGCCTCCGGCGAGAACGCTTCGATCGCGGCGCGCTGAGCGAGTTCGGGCGTGGAGATAAAGAGGTTTTGCGCCAGCCGCTCGACCGGGCGCACGAGCCGCTCGGGCAACACCATCCAACCGATCCGCCAGCCGGTCATGGAGTAGTATTTCGAGAATGAGTTCAGCACGATGACGTCATCATCAAACGACAGGGCGCTGACGTCGTCTCCGGTCCACACGAGGCGGTGGTAGATTTCGTCGGAGATCAGCCACGCACCAATCTCACGGCAGGTGGCGACGATCGCTTGAAGGGCGTCTTTGAGGATCATCGTGCCGGTCGGATTGGCTGGCGAAGCGATCAGCACGCCCTTGAGCGGGGCCTCGCGGTGCGCCTTCTCGATGGCCTCAGCCGTGAGCGCCCAGCGGGTTGAGGCGTCGACCTCGATCTCGACCGGGATCAGGCCAAGCGCGGTCAAGATATTGCGATAGGGCGGATAGCCAGGGCTTGCGATTGCG
>CALSBD010000366.1:0-4096 GCA_943373055.1 Rhizobium sp. Q54 | reverse complement strand
CGTCATCAACCAGACCGAAGCGCTCGTCTCGATTGACGTCAATTCAGGCCGGGCGACGCGCGAGCACAATATCGAAGACACCGCGCTTCAGACCAATCTGGAGGCCGCCGACGAGGTGGCGCGTCAGCTGCGCTTGCGCGACCTGGCGGGTCTGATCGTCATCGACTTCATCGATATGGAAGAGAAGCGCAACAACCGCTCCGTGGAGCGGCGGTTGAAAGAAGCGCTCAAGAACGACCGCGCGCGCATCCAGGTCGGCCGGATCTCGCACTTCGGCCTGCTCGAGATGTCGCGCCAGCGGCTGCGCACGGGCGTCGTCGAAAGCTCGATGGTGGTGTGCCCGCATTGCGGCGGCACGGGCCTGGTGCGCTCGACGGAATCGGTCGCTTTGCATGTGCTGCGCGCGCTCGAAGAGATGCTCGTGAAGGGCGCCACCCACAACCTCATCGTGCGCATGCGCGCGAACGTGGCGCTCTACATCCTCAATCAGAAGCGCGGCCACCTGATCGATATCGAGACCCGCTTTGGCATCTCCATCATGATTGCTGCCGACGATCATGGCCTGAGTTCAGGCCAGATGTTCGCGGTGGAGCGCGGTGAGCCGGTCGCGCGGCCGATTGATTTCTCCCGTCCGTCAATTGCCAATGAGCCGGTCATGCTCGTGGAAGACGACGAGCCCGAGGTCGAGGAGCCGATCGACGACGAGGACGACGAGGACGACGAGGACGAGGCGCCCAAGGCGCAAAAGGGCCAGCCGGAGCGGGCCCGCGAAGGTGGTCGCGCCGAGCAGCCGCGCGAGGGCCAAGGCGACGCGGGCGAAGGCGGTCGGCGCAAGCGTCGGCGGCGTCGTCGGCGGCGTGGTGGCGAGCGGCCAGGTGAGGACGGCAACGGCGCGCCGCAGCGCCTGGAGACGTCAGAGGCGAAGGTCCCCTTCCCCGGCGCCGATGATGGCGAGAGTGAGGGCGACTATGCGTCCGATGGGGCGGATGACGCGGATGGCGATGACACCGCCGCGCCCGCTGAGGGCAACGGCAACGGCGCTGTCGGTGAAGATGGCGAGCCGCGCCGCAAGCGTCGGCGGGGTCGTCGCGGCGGCCGTCGCAATCGTCGCGATGGGACGGAGATGGCGCCGGGCGAGTTCGCCTCCGATGAGGGCGGCGAGGACGCGGGCGATGAGGGCGCCGCGGAGAGCGGCGAGGCCGATGGTGCGGCCGATGAGCCGGTCGCGGTGAGCGCTCCGGTGGCCGTCGAAGCTCCGGCGGCTGTGGCCGAGGAGCCGGCGGACGCTGAGCCGGTTGCGAAGGTGAAGAAGCCGCGGGTGCGCAAGCCGCGGGTGACTAAGGCGAAGGCGGCTGAGCTGGCGGCGGAAGCCGACGGCTTATCCGAGGCAGCGGCCGAGGCGACCGCGCAGACCATGCCGGAGGCTGAGACTGTCGCGGAAGCGCCGGTGGTCGAGGCTCCCGCCCCCGTGGCCGAGGCGCCGGTGGAGGAGGCCCCTGCCCCCGCGCCTAAGCCCGTGGTCGTGGTGGAAGACCCGCCGGAGGATCCCAATCGGCCCAAGCGTAGTGGCTGGTGGTCACGCGCCAAGTCGGTGCTGGGCGGCTAAGCCCATCAGCCCACGGGTTCAGACTATGAAGCGTTCATTGGCCGGCCCTGCGCCGGCCGATGTCGTTTTGGCCCGCCAAGAGGCGCGCTGCCAAAGGAAAAAGATCGGTCGAGTTGGATTACGTTGGCCGAATGACCTAGAGCGCTTTTTGATCTGATTGCATCAGACCAGCGCTCTAGGTCGATTTTAACGCGTGATCTTAACCCAATAACCGGTTTCCACTTATTGGGATCACGCTCTAAAGCGCCGCGTAGGCATTGGCCAGGGCCGCGAACTCTGCGACCGTCAGCGTCTCGGCCCGACGGGTCGGGTCGATGCCCGCGGCCGCGCACACGGCATCGGGCTGCGGCGTGATCGACTTCAGGCTCGACCGCAGCATTTTGCGGCGCTGGCCGAACGCGCTTGCCACCACTTTTTCCAACACATCGGGATCGCACGGATCCGGCTGCGCGCGCGGCGTCAAATGGACGATCGATGAGGTCACGGCCGGTGGCGGCACGAAGGCGGTGCGGGCCACATCAAACAGGATGCGCGACTGCGCGCGCCATCCCGCCAAAACGCCCAGCCGCCCATAGGCGTCGTCATCGGCGGCCGCGACAATGCGCAGCGCGACCTCGCGCTGGAACATGAGGGTGAGGCTCGACCAGAATGGCGGCCATGGCTCGGCGCGAAGCCAGCCGACCAGCAGCGGGGTCGCGATATTGTAGGGAAGGTTGGCGACGATCTTGACCGGGCCCTGGGGCACCGTGGCCGCTAAGTCGCGCCAGGATGTGGTCAGCGCGTCACCCTCAATGACATCAAGCCGGCCGGGATAAGCGTCAGACACCTCGGCCAAAGCGGCCAGGCAGCGCTGATCGCGCTCCACGGCAATCACCTTGCGCGCGCCATTGGCGAGCAACGCCCGGGTCAAACCGCCTGGGCCGGGACCGACTTCGAACACCGTTGATCCGCTCAAATCGCCTGCCGATCGCGCGATCCGCGAGGTGAGATTGAGATCCAGCAGGAAGTTTTGCCCAAGCGACTTTTTGGCCTGCAATCCATGGCGCTGGATCACGTCTCGCAACGGTGGCAAGGCGTCGAGCGCCATCAGGCGGCCTCCGCCCTCGCCTGCCGTTCGGTCAAGCGCGCGGCCAGTCGAAGGGCCGCGATGAGACTGGCGGGGCGCGCACGGCCGGTGCCGGCGATATCAAGGGCAGTGCCGTGATCGGGCGACGTGCGCACGAACGGCAAGCCGAGCGTGACATTGACCGTGTCGTCAAAAGCGATCGTCTTGACCGGGATGAGCGCCTGATCGTGCGTCGGACACAGAGCCGCGTCATAGGTTGTGCGCGCGTGGGGATGGAACAATGTGTCGGCCGGCAACGGGCCGAACGCATCAATGCCTTCGGCACGCAGGGCGGCGATCGCCGGGGCCATCACGTCGATCTCCTCGCGCCCGATGGAACCGCCCTCCCCGGCATGGGGATTGAGCCCGGCGATCGCCAGACGAGGTCGGGCGAGGCCGAAACGCGTCGTTAGATCCGCTGCCACGACACGGGCGACGGTGACAATGCGCTCCTTCGTCAGTTGCGCGGGCACGCTCGCATGGGGGATGTGGACCGTCATGGGCACTGTGCGCAGCTCGGGGCCCGCCAACATCATGACCGCATGGTGGGGACCAGGCGCAAAGTGGGCGGCGAGCGCCTCAAGGTACTCAGTGTGACCGGGATGGGCGAACCCGGCTTCCATAAGTGATTGTTTTTGGATGGGGTTCGTCACCACCGCCCGTGCTTGGCCTTGGCGCACAGCTTCGACCGCAATGTCGATCGCCGCGATTACGGCGGTCGCATCGCGGGGATCGGAGTGGCCCGCCACGGTGCCCGCGACCGGTCCAACTGGGATGATCGGCAGCTTCGTTGAAAAGCACACGCTCGCGTGGGCGAAGTCGGTTTCGTCCAGATCCACGGCGAGCCCCAACAGACGCGCGCGCCGGTCGACGGCTGCCGGATCGGCAATCAGGGCGAAGGGCGGCAAACCGAGCTCGACGCGGGTCGTCCAAGCAGCAAGCGTGACGTCCAGGCCGATCCCGCCGGGATCACCCATGGTGAGCGCCAGCGGGGGCACGGGAGGCGGACGAACGCTCATCGCTTGTATTCGATAACCGCGAACCGCCGCAGTTCCTGCATGTATTGGCGGGTGAGCAACTCGCCCTGCTGTTGGCGCAGGTCGCTTTCCACCTTGCTGCGGATGGAAAAGTCGCTCTTGAGTTCCTTGCGATCACAAATCGCCAGCATCTCCAGCCCGTTAGATGTCTCAACCGGCTTCGTCAGTTTGCCCACCGCCGTCTCGGCGATGAGGGCGGCGAAGTTCTCCGGCAGCTCGGTATCGGTGCGGTGACCGACATTCTTGACCACGGCTTCCCGCAAAGACGCGGTGGCGGCGGCCAGACCGTCGCAGCCATTGACCTGCGCGCGCAGCGCCTCGGCTTCGCGACGGCGATTGGGCAAGGCG
>CALSBD010000365.1:0-4129 GCA_943373055.1 Rhizobium sp. Q54 | reverse complement strand
ATCTTGCGGCCGCACCGCTCGCTCACGCATCGCGCGTTCGCGGTGATGATGCTTGTCTTGGCGGCTGTGTTTTTCGGCATCAGCCTGTTGTTTTGGTCGATGGGCGCGTGGCCGGTCGTCGGCTTCCTGGGGCTTGATGTCGCGCTCATCTATGCCGCGTTTCATCTCAACTATCGCGCCGCCCGCACGGTGGAAGAGGTGGCAGTGTCGTCAACGGCAGTGGTAGTGCGGCGCATCTCGCCAGCCGGCCGGGCGCGGCAATGGCAGTTTAATCCGTTCTTCGCCCGGTTGGTGGTCGACCGGCTGGCCGACGAAGGCGTGACCCGCATCCGCCTCATCACCCGGGGCGACGGTGTGACAATTGGCGCCTTCCTCAACCCCGCTGACCGCACCAGCTTCGCCGAAGCCTTCGCCGGCGCCCTCACCGACGCCCGCCGCGGCCGCGCGGTATCGTGAGGCGTGCGCAAATCGGGTGGCAGGGGTGCGGTGGGAGCGGCTAGGGTTGGCGGGTGTTCAGGAGACCTGCCATGTTGGATATTGCCGCCTCGTCCTCGTCCTTTCACCCGGTCTCGGACGCGCTTGACGAAGGGTGCCGGGATTATGAAGTGGTGCGGCGCGCGATCGCGGAAATCTCCGAGGATTGGCGCGCGCAGCCGTCGGTCGATGAGATTGCGCGGCGGGTTGGGCTTGATGCTGATCGGTTGACGCGGCTGTTTCAGCGCTGGGCGGGGTTAACGCCGAAGGCCTTCTTGCAAGCCGTCACGCTGGACCACGCGCGCCGGCTCCTGGATGACGCGCCGTCGCTTCTGGATGCGAGCTTTGAATTGGGCCTGTCGGGGCCCGCGCGGCTGCATGATCTGTTCGTCACCCACGAGGCGATGACGCCGGGCGCCTATAAGGCGAAGGGCGAGGGCCTCGTCATGCGCACCGGGTTTCACCCCTCGCCGTTCGGCATCGCGGTGGTGGTGGCGACCGAGCGCGGATTGGCGGGGCTTGCCTTCGCCGATCCGGGTGGCGAACAGGCCGCGCTCGACGATCTCACCCGCCGCTGGCCGCGCGCGCGGTTCATCGCCGATCCGGCCGCGACCGCACCGGTGGCGGCTCGGGTGTTCAGCGCCGAGCGGTGGTCGCGCGAGGAGCCGCTCAACGTGATCCTCATCGGCACGGATTTCGAGGTGCGGGTGTGGCGCACCTTGCTCACCATTCCGTTCGGCCGGGCGCGCACCTACTCCGACATCGCCGACGAGATCGGCAATCCAAAAGCCAGCCGCGCCGTGGGCGCCGCGGTGGGACGCAACCCGATCTCATTCGTCGTCCCCTGCCACCGCGTGCTCGGCCGTTCGGGCGCGCTGACGGGCTATCACTGGGGCCTAACCCGCAAACGAGCCATCCTAGGCTGGGAGGCCGGCCGCGCGCAGGGGTGAGTGGGAAGCGGTGTCTGTGTAGAGCGTTTTTCAGGAGTACAGTGTGTGACATCCACAATATAGTCGCGCCTGTGGATTTTTCGATGGTTTGCCTCAGCTGTACTTCCCTTATCCCCTTAGCCAAGAGAAGGTGCCCCGAAGGGGCGGTTGAGGGGTTTTTCATCGCATTCTCAGAGGGTTGAGCATATCGGTCGCAGCTGCCCCTTCATCCGGCGCTTCGCGCCACCTTCTCCCGCGAGGGGAGAAGAGGAGGGCAGCGGCGTTGGTATACTTGCGAAAACAGCATTTTTGGTGATTTCATGCGTTGTTCTATGTAATATTCACGTTCTTTGATCAAAACACACAAATATACAAACGTTCACACCTCCCCTTTCACCGATTGGCCACAAGCCCCATCATCTCGCGCTCGAGATCCCCTCCCCCACCCATTTTCCCTGCCTACCCCCCTCCCCAAACGCGCGGGGACGCGTTATGGTGATGATGTCTTCTATAAGATAACAGATAACGGAATGATCATGACCTTCCCGCTCGAACCCAACTGGCATCGCGTTCCTCCCGTGCGGCTGACGGGCGAAGTGGTGGTGACACCGCATGGGTTTGAGGTTGAGACGGATGTGGGGCCGCTGAAGGTCACCGCGCTCAGCGCGGCGATCCGGGTCACATTGGGGCGTCCCACGCCGATCACCTATCCGATCCTGGTCACCGAGCCGACCCCGGTGGCGGCTGACGTTGCGGTTGAAGCGGATCGGGTGGTGGTGCGGGCGGGCGATCTGAGCCTCACCGTGGAGCGGGATCCCTTCAGCTTCGTGCTCGCGCACGGTGACCGGGTGATCCAACAGTCGCCCGGTGATGGCCATTTCGTGCGGCGGTTTCGGCTGCCACCTTTCGCGCGCACGGAAGATGGCTGGATCGCCACCTTTGATTTGAAGGCCAACGAGCCGGTCTACGGTCTGGGCGAGAAGTGGGGCCGGCTTAATAAGCGCGGTGAGCTGGTGCGGTCGGAAGTGTTTGACGCGCTCGGTGTCAATGCGGACCGGGCCTATAAGAACGCGCCGTTCGCCTGGTCGCCGCGGGGCTGGGGGCTTTTTGTGCACACACCGGCCACCGTTTGGCATTCGGTCGGCGCGCCCCTATGGTCGCAGCGCGCCTATGGCGTCCTCGTCAAGGACGCGGCCCTGGATCTCTTTTTGATTGCAGGCGACACGCCGGCTCGCTTGCTTGACGCCTATACCGGGCTCACCGGCAAGGCGCCGACGCCGCCCCTGTGGTCGCTCGGCGTGATTCTCTCCAAGGCCTATTATCGCACCGCGGACGAGATCTTGGAGGCCGCCCGCGGCGTGCGAGCGCGTGGCTTGCCGTGCGATACCATCACCTTTGATGGTCGCGCCTGGCAGGATACCCCGACGCGGTTTCACTTCGCGTTCGATGAGACGCGCTATGGCGATCCCAAGGCCGTCATCGACGAGCTGAAGGCGATGGGCTTCAAGATTTGCGTGTGGGAATACCCGCTCGTTGCGTTCGCCGGCCGGCATTTCCAAGAGCTTGCCGACAAGGGCTATCTCATCAAGGACCAACGCACCGGCGAGCCCTATCGCTATCGCTTCGATCCGGAGCCATTCGGCCAAGTGCTCACGCAGTTGCCGGACTCAGCGTTGCTCGACTTCACCAATCCGGACGCCTATCGCTGGTGGCGCGACGCGCACAAGCCGTTGTTCGAGCTGGGCGTCGACATGATCAAGTCGGACTTCGGTGAGCAGATCGAGCCTGAGTGTATCGCGTTCAACGGCGATACCGGCGACCGGCTGCACAACATCTATCCGCTTCTCTACAATCAGTGTGTCTATGAGGCGGCGGAGCTTTATTGCCCGTCGGGCGCGTTCCTGTTTGGTCGCGCCGGCTGGGCCGGATCGCAGCGCTATCCGGTGCAGTGGGGCGGCGATCCGCAAGCCGATTGGGGTGGGCTCGCGGCATCGATCCGCGGCGCGCAAAGCTGGGGGCTGTCCGGCGGGCCCTATCATGCCACCGACATTGGCGGCTTCTACAAGGACACCCGCGATCCGGAGCTTTATGCCCGCTGGACGCAAGCGGCGATCTTCGCCTCGCACATCCGCTTCCACGGCATTGGTGAGCGCGAACCGTGGGCCTATGGGGCCGAGGCCGAGGCCGCGGTGCGAGCCGCGCTCGACTGGCGTTTGCGACTGACGCCGTATCTGTGGGCCGCGGTCGAGGAGGCAACCCGGACCGGTCTGCCGGTGCAGCGCGCCATGGCGCTTGCTTGCCCCGACGACCCGGCGGCGTGGGCCTTTGAGACCCAGTTCTTCTGCGGGCCGGATATCCTGGTAGCGCCCATCGTGGAGCCGGGTGGCGCGGTGACGGTGTATCTGCCGGCCGGTCGCTGGTGGCCACTGGACGGCGGCGCGGCGATCGATGGCGGTCGGGTGGTGTCGCTCTCGCTGTCGCTTGATCGCTTCGCCGCGTTCGTGCGCGATGGCGCGACCGTGCCGCTGGGGCCGCTCGTTGATCGGCTGGCGAGCTTCGGCGACGCGCCCGAGGTGGTCGAGCAGCGCCGGTATGGCTAGCGCGTGATCCCAATAAGTGGAAACCGGTTATTGGGTAAAGATCACGCGCAAACATAAACTTAGAGCGCCGATCTGATTGCATCAGATCGGCGCTCTAAGTTTATGTTTACGCGTGATCTTTACCCA
>CALSBD010000364.1:0-4154 GCA_943373055.1 Rhizobium sp. Q54 | reverse complement strand
GGATGGGCCACTGTTGGCCATGCGCATGTCGAGCGGGCCATCATTGCGAAACGAGAAACCCCGCTCGGCCTGATCGAGTTGCATGGACGAGACGCCAATATCGAGGACGACGCCATTGACGGTGGCGTGGCCGACCGAGGCTGCGGCTTCATCGAGCCTTGAGAAGGGGGTCTCGACCAGCACCAGACGACCGGCCGCCGCGGCCACCTTCGGCGCGCCGGCGGCAATCGCGGTGGGGTCGCGATCAAGTCCGACCACGCGGACGCCACGCTCCAAAAGCGCGCTGGAATAGCCACCGGCGCCGAACGTGCCGTCGATCATCACGTCGCCGGGCGTGGGCGCTAAATAGGTGAGCACCTCGTTCAACAAAACGGGGATATGCGGGGCGTTTTGGACGGCTAATGCGGTCATGCCGCACCTCCGGACCGACCGGCCAAATGAGCGATCGCGGCTTCGTCAGCCTTGATCTGGAAGTCGGCGAAGGCGGTGGGCGTCCACATCTGAAACTTGCGCACAAGGCCGACGAACACGATCTCGTCGGTGTCGCCGAGCACCTTGCGCATGGCTGCCGTCAAGGTGAAGCGGCCCTCCGGATCGAGCGCCACGTGCTCGCCTTCGCCCGACAGACGGGCGGCGACCTCATTATAAGCGGCGCTAAAGGGGGAGAGGGTCTCCAGGGCCGCCTCAATGTCGGCCATCAGTCGCGCGCCACCAGCCTCGACGGCGGGGTGATGCAACGACTTCATGAAGAAGATTTCGCCGGGGTCGCCGTCGCGGGTGAGCGCGGCGCGAAACGGCGCGGGGAGCGACACGCGCCCCTTCGCATCAATCCGCTTCTGATGGCGCCCCGCATACATATCCACGCGGTCCTTTCGCGCCCACGCCGTTCGACGGCGCGCGCTGTTGACCCCTGTGCCCCGGTGCACCGCGACTTGGCGGCAACACCCCGATCCCGCGATCCGTGACCAACCCCAGTTCTTTCGGTCGACGCGCGAGGTCCCAACATCCCGGCTTTCGTACGAAGCCCCAGGCGCGCGCCGTCGATCGGTCCGAACGCGTGGCGTCCGGACGCCCTGCATCGCGGCGTCGTCCCGTGTTTGGATTGGGATGATTTGGGATACCATGGGATTGTTTGGGACGTCAATGAAAAGCGTTCGTCGGGACCTGGGTTTCCACCGCTATTGCAGGCCATTTATGGTTAACAAACCGTTAAGGAAGGTTTGTTTAATCCCTTGAATCAATTGCACATTTTGGAATCTAGTACGGACAGCGAACGCGCTCCGGAAAATCCCTTATATTTTCGCGGGGTTAACCTCCCCAACGGCGGCTTTGCTGCCCTTTCAATCGTTTGGACGCCATCCGCTACGTAAGTAACATTGGGTATCTTCCGCATGCCTGCGTCAGGCCTTCCCGTTCATGGTCAATTCAGCCAGCGGAGTGTCTTGTGAGAGGCCCGTAATCCTGGCACTCACGCAGCCGTCCGCGTGTGCGGCCGCCCTCCTCTCATCGCCTCTGCGAGACCTCGCCGTTGATGCCGCTTCCCGCCACGCTTCTCGATCGCGTCGTTCGTGGCCGCACGGTCCAGGCAACCGCGCCTTGGCTGTCGGGGGCGGATATGGCGCTGCTTTTTGGGTTGTTCGTCCTATCGCGCATCCTGGTGTTCGGCGTGGCGGGGCTTGCCTATCAGCTTCCCTTCGACGTGCCGGCTGCCCACTTCGGCGAGTTTGTGTGCCGGTGGGATTGCAGCTGGTATGTCGAGATTGCCGTCAAGGGCTATGACCCGGCCGCTTGGCGTTGGGACAATGGTGACGGGGCGAACTGGGCGTTCTTCCCGTTCATTCCGCTCGCCATCCGCGCCACCATGGCGGTCACGGGGCTTGGCGGCTATCCGGCCGGCTTCCTGGTCACCAATCTCCTGTTTTTGGTCGGCCTGGGGTTTGTCTATCTCTATGCCCGCGACCTTTATGGCCGCGCGTTCGGCCGCTATGCGGCGACGCTTTACGCGGTGTGGCCGTTCGCCATTCACGCATCGATCCCCATGTCGGAGGCGGGCTACGCACCCCTTTTGCTGGCGGTGCTCGTCTTTGCCCGCCGAGGCCTGTGGTTGCCGGTGGCGGGAGCGGCGGCGGCGCTGTCGGCGACGCGGGCGCCTGGGCTATTCGCCGTTGTGACGGCTTGTTTGATCGCGTGGCGGCAAGTGGGTTTCGTTCGTCTGTTGACCGTGCGACCGGGCACGGAGACGCGGGTGCTGGCCTTGGCGGCGTTCGGCATTGGCATTGCCGGATATATGATCTTCATGCATGCGGTGACCGGCGATGCGCTCGCCTTCACCCACGTGCAGGCCGCCTGGAACCGCTCGTTCAAGAACCCGCTGTGGACGCTGATGGACGAACTTAACCCGCTGATCGCGGAGCCGGGCTGGATCCTCTACAACCTCTATAATCTGTCGGTGGCCGGCCTCGCGCTTGTGCTGGCCTGGCGACTGGTGCGGCTGCGGTTGTTGCCGGAAGCCGTCATCGTGGTGATCACGCTATTTCTGGGCCTCACCACCGGACAAACCACATCGCTGCCCCGCTTCATGGGCGCGATTGCCCCGCTCGTCGTCGCCGCCGCCGCGGTCACGCTCCCTCGGCGCTGGCGTTTGGTGGCCGTTATCGGCTCAGCCTTTGCATCCGCAGTGATCACCTACCTGTGGACGCAGCAGTCCGTCTTCGTGATGTGAGGTCGGCCATGACATCTTTCCCCACGTCCCGCACCCCCGCGCAATGGCTCACCTTGGTCGCGCTTGGCCTCGTCATCGGCTTTTTGGCTCTCGCTCTTTATAAAGTGCGCAACCCCACTGCTGACGAGGCGTATCGGCGCACCTTTATGACGGGCGAGTTCCCGCTCAATCCCAACGCGCCGGCTTTTCAGCCCGATGGCGGGCTCGCCTATCTGCCAGGCACCCGCCATGAGCTGGTGCCCTTCAAACAGCGCCGCTATTTCGCCCGGTTCGACTGGCGCCGGTTTGATCCCCAAGTGCCCTATCTCGTTGGGTTCGTCGGTCGGCTGTTTGTGTCGGTGCCAGAGCGCGCGCGGGTCGCCGACGCGCCGCACGTCGCGCGGCTGTGGTTTACCTGCCGCTTCCCCGACGGCGAATTCGCCGACCTCGCCGTTGCCGTCAACGGCACGCCCATCGGTTCCGTGCGGTGCGCCAAGGGCGACGTCGGGTTTGAGGGCGTGATCCCCGCCGGCGTGTTCCCCCACGCGGCCTATGAAGAGATCCGCATCACCCGCACGCCCGATGGCTTCCACCCCTGGCTCCTCAACCGCCTCTCCCTGCGCTACGACGCCATTGCCCTCACCGCTTTCGAGGTCAGCGTGGCGCGATGAGGGGGACCACGTCGATGTGGGGGCTTTCGGCTACCGAATTCCTAGCTATCCTTAGCGGCATGACGCGTGGGTTTGCCTGCCTTTTCATTTCTATCCTCCTCTGCCTCGCCTGGGTCCCCGGTGCGGCGGCGCAGACGGTGCGGGAGCGCAATGTGGATTCGGTGGCGGTGGTGATCGGCAATAGCGATTACCAGCGCACGCCGGATGTCAGTTACGCGATCGAGGACGCGCGCCGGGTCAAGGCGTTTTTGATCGAGGTGTTGGGCTATCGCGAGCAGAATATCATCTACCGCGAGAACGCCACCGCCGGGCAAATGCTGGATATCTTCGGCGACGACAAGACGCCCAATGGCGAGCTGTGGAGCCTGATCACGCCGGGCAAGTCAGATGTGTTTGTGTTTTATTCCGGCCACGGCGTGCCGGTGCCGGTCGACGGGCAGCCGGGTGTGACGCGCGCGCACTTGCTGCCGGTTGATGTGGCGGCGTCGAACGCGCACCGCGGCGTGGCGGTTGATACGCTCGAACAAGGGCTTGCGCGACTGAAGCCGGAGTTGGGCGAGGGGCGCACCATCACCGTGGTGCTCGATGCGTGCTTCTCCGGCGCCTCGCAGGCGGGGCCGCTGTTGGAAAGCTCGATGGCGATCGGCACGCCGAAGCTGGCGCCCACTCTCGACGGGTTGATCCGTCTTGCCGCCGCGCAGGCCGATCAGCTTGCCTATTGGGACAAGGACGCCAAGAGCGGCATCTTCACCGACGCGTTCCTAGCCGGCGCGCGCGGCGCG
>CALSBD010000363.1:0-4167 GCA_943373055.1 Rhizobium sp. Q54 | reverse complement strand
CTGTTCACGCCCGATTTCAAGCCAGAGCCCTACTGGTGGCATTCTGGCCCCGGCAAGGACAACGGCCCCGATCTCAGCCTGACGCCGCTGCCGCCCGAGGCCGATGTGGTCGTCATCGGCGCCGGCTACACCGGGCTCAACGCCGCGCTACAGACCAGCCGGGAAGGGCTGTCGACGCTGGTGCTGGACGCGGAATCCGCCGGCTGGGGCTGCAGCACGCGCAACGGTGGTCAGGTCTCGACCAGCGTCAAGCCGTCCTTTGCCGCCCTCTCCCGCAAGTATGGCCCGGACATCGCCCGCGCCATCCTGGAGGAGGGCCAGGCATCTCTCGACTACATGCATGCGCTGGTGCGGGACGAGGCGCTCAATTGCGGCTTTGCCGAGGTCGGGCGCTTTCACGGCGCGCACAAGCCGCATCTCTACGACAGCCTCGCGCGTGACTGTGCCGCGGGCCATCCGGTCTGGAAAACCGGTGCCTATATGGTGCCGAAAGCCGAGATGGCGCGGGAGTTGGGCACCGCCACCTATCACGGCGGCATGGTCTTTCCCCGCCATTGCAGCATCGATGTCGGCCGTTATCATCCGGCCCTGCTTGCCAGTGTGCTGGCCGCCGGCGCCCTTGTTAAGAGCCATTGCCCGGCAACGCGGCTGGAGCGGCAGGGCAGCGGCTTTGCCGTGACAACGCCCACCGGCATCATCCGCGCCGGCAAGGTCATCCTTGCCACCAACGGCTATTCCGGGCCGCTGTCCCCGCATCACCAGCGCCGCATCATTCCGATCGGCTCCTACATCATCACCACCGAGGAATTGCCGCAGGCTCTCGTCGACCGCCTGTTCCCAACCGACCGCATCCTGTCCGACACGCGCAAGCTCGTCTATTACTACCGCCTGTCGCCGGACCGCCGCCGTGTTCTCTTCGGCGGCCGCGTCTCCCTAAGCGAGACTGACCCGCGCGTTAGCGCCGTCACCCTGCACCGTGACCTTGTCGCCCTGTTCCCGGAGCTTAAGCCCTACCGCATCAGCCACGCCTGGATGGGCTTTGTCGGCTACACGTTCAACACGCTCGCCAATTGCGGGGAAGACAAAGGTCTCTACCACGCCATGGGCTATTGCGGGGCCGGCGTCGGCATGGCCAGCTATCTCGGCATGCGCATGGGCCGCAAGGCCGCCGGCCGCGAAACCACCCCGTCCGCCTTGGAACGCCTCCCGTTCGCCACCCGCCCTCTCTACACGGGTACCCCCTGGTTCCTCACCCCGTCTGTGTTGCTCTACCGTTTGCGTGACCGGTTCGGGGTGTGAACCGGCCTGGGCTAACTGGAGGCTCCAACTCCTGAGAAGGTGGAGCCTCCATGGGCAATACATGCAGCAAGTTTCCTCCCGAAGTCCGCGTTCGGGCGATCCGGCTGGTGCTGGATCACGAGCATGAGCCTGAGCATCCGTCGCGCTCGGCGGCAATTTCATCTATCGCATCCAAGATCGGATGCACGGCGCAGACGCTGAACGAGTGGGTCAAAAAGGCGGAGGTCGACGCTGGCAAGCTGGCTGGCGTGCCGACCGAGATGGCTGAGCGCATGAAGGCGCTGGAGCGCGAGGTCCGCGAGCTGCGGCAAGCCAACGAGATACTGCACTAGGCGAGCGCCTATTTCGCCTAGGCGGAGCTCGACAGCCCACTTCGGAAGTGACGGCCTTCATGGAGGCCTATGTGGAGAGCTACCGGGTCGAGCCGATGTGCAGGGTTCTGCGGATCGCCCCCGCCACCTGGCATGAGCACGCTCGCCGCAAGGGCCCACCCCGACCTTCTCTCGACACGAGCGAAGGAGGATGAGCGGCTGTCGAAGGAGATCGTTCGGGTCCATGCCAAGAACTTCGGCGTCTATGGCGCGAAGAAGGTCTGGCTCCAGCTCAACCGCGAAGGCGTGGTGCGCGGCAAGGTGGTCAGGACGACCACGCCGGACAAGGCGGCCGCTAGCCCGTTCAACCTGGTCAACCGGCAGTTCCATGCCCCGGCGCCGAACATGCTGTGGGTCTCGGACTTCACCTACATCTCGACCTGGGCCGGCATTGCCTACGCGGCCTTCGTAATCGATGTCTTCGCCCGGCGGATCGTCGGCTGGCGAGTCAGCCGGAACCCAACGGCGACGTTCGTCTTCGACGCCCTGGAGCAGGCCCCGCACGCCCGCCGACCGACCGAGAGCCTCATCCACCAAAGCGACCGCGGGTCGCAACATGTCAGCATCCGCTACACCGAGCGCCTGGCCGAGGCTGGCATCGATCCCTCCGTCGCTTCGCGAGAAACGCGTCTCGCTAAGCCGTCGGCGACAACTACGATAACGCACTCGCCAAGAGCGTAATCGGTCTATTCAAGACTGAGGTCATCCACCGGCTCGGGCCCTGGAAGTCCTTCGAGACGGTCGAGTACAAGATCCTCGAATGGGTCGATTGGTTCAAACAACAGCGTCTGCTGGAGCCGATCGGCAGCATCCCGCCCGCCGAGGCGGATGCGAACTACTACGCGACCCATGAAAACCTCAAAATAGCCGCGTAGGACTCAAACAATCGAGCCTCCGACGAACCAGGGCGGTTCAGTCGAATAGATGATGTTTTGAAATGCGTCGCCTGTCACCCAGAAGGATCTAAGCAGTTAGATTAACCGGCAGATAGCGGAGCTTACTTGCCCTTAATTGTGTTCGAGATATCGAGGAAAGCCGTATTGAGATTGACGCTCAATACGGTCGCCCCCGCGATGATAGCCACTGCTATCAGCGAGGCAATCAGACCATATTCGATCGCCGTGGCACCATTTTCGTCGGACACAAAATGTATCAGCATCACAGTTCTCCGGTTTGGCTCTAAGTGAGATTGAAGTGAGGATCTTACTACTCGACTTCTACAGACAAGGCGCCTCCCTCCGCGGACGCAAATATTGGGATCTATTATGTTGATCGCACATCACGACGCGGACGAAGTAAAGGACAGGCAGGTGGATCAGCGCGCGAAGATGATAAAACCCGATATTCATCTTCGGTCAGACCACGCGTTCCAAAATATGTACACCTTACTACGCTACGCGCACCCGTTTGCCGGGCCATTAATTGTTCACTTTGTACCAGTATAGGATGTTTGTCCATAACGGCAAACAGGAATAATATAGCAAGGGCGATGAACAGCACCCGACTCATAATGCTTTACCTCCCTCGTTAGTATCTAGTCCGTCAAGTATATTTGCCGGCGGGTAGGATCGTCGAAACCCTTCGGCACAGGGACATCTGTACTATCATAGTCAGTATTAAGGTATACTTGACTAAAATTAGTCGAATGAATGCTCTCGGCAACGATTGCTGTCCAAGCAGAGTTTTTGGCTACCGAAGTATTACTTTCTATATTTATTTGAGCACCCGGAAGATACACCGTCCCAACCAGCTTCCGTGTGTAGTTAGATGAAATTTGATAAGTATGACCGTTCTTGATTGTTGGATCTTTCCAAAACAATATGCCTGACATTGCGCCCAGCTTCGGCGCGCCGAGTTCGACGACCGCGTTATCCAGAATGCGGAAACCACTGTTGTTACCCGTGAAGTAAAATCCGACATAAGAGCCAACAAGGGTCGCGTTTCCTGATACGGTCAGCGTGCCGCCTTGCATGATATACTCACCACCAATCATCGAAACGCTTGCGTCCCCGGTGATCTCGAGACCTCCGCAATAGCGCCCCGGCGTAAGGACGTAATTGCCGGTTTTCATCACCAAGCGGCTCTTGTAGAGGCAGCTTCCCGGAATAGTGGGCTTTGCGCGTGAAGCTAAGGGATCTGGGAACACTGGACAATCCGTCGTCGCATTCCCATAGATGGTTGCCGAACCCTGCTGCTGAATGCCGCCAACCGCACAGGTGAATGCAGCCGTTAACTGTGCATTGTCAGCCATGGCAACCGACCGACTGGGATGACTGGAGTTGGAATAGACACCACAACCGCCCGCCGAAATGCCCGATTGCTTCTTCATATCCAGGCCATCTTGATTTGCGGTACCAAGGGCTACCACGCACATTTTTGTCGACCCAACGAACCGAGCTGTTGCACTCGCAAACGCTCCTGCAGGGTCCCTAAGCAGCAAGCCACTAAATTTGAAAACTCGCTCCTGTCGCAACTCGACAGTCACCGAACTGGTGTT
>CALSBD010000362.1:0-4171 GCA_943373055.1 Rhizobium sp. Q54 | reverse complement strand
CTTGGAGACGACGAACTTCGTCTGCGGCATGGGGCCTTCAGCGGCGTCCACCAGCACGATCGCGCCATCCACCATGGAGAGGATACGCTCCACCTCGCCGCCGAAGTCGGCGTGGCCGGGGGTGTCGACGATGTTGATGCGGGTGTCCTTCCAGACGACCGAGGTCGCCTTGGCCAGGATGGTGATGCCGCGTTCCTTTTCGAGGTCGTTGGAATCCATCACGCGCTCGGCGACGCGCTGGTTTTCGCGGAAGGCGCCCGACTGCTGCAAGAGTTTGTCGACGAGGGTGGTCTTGCCGTGGTCGACGTGCGCGATGATCGCGATATTGCGCAGCTTCATGGAGCCTCTCAGCGTTGCCGTGCGGGCGCGGCGGTCAGGTCCGCCAAACGCCACGACGCCGCCCGCGCCCGAGACCCCTGCCCCGGACACCAGACGGCAATGATGGTGTGAATTCCTCAGCCCGAAGCAATGACGGTCTCATGACACTCAGGTCATACGACACGCGCGCTTGGCCGTGTGGACAGCGGGCGATTGGGAGGACCACCGGCGCCGTCACGCGCGGATATGGTCGAAAACGGGACAAAAAGCAAGGGTTGATCTTGCTGTAGGTTTATTCACGGCTTTGAGGTTCCTCCCTTCTCCCCTCGCGGGAGAAGGTGGCGCGCAGCGCCGGATGAGGGGGTGCCATCCACAATAATGCCGCAAGTACTGAGAGTTACCCCTCATCCGCCCCTTCGGGGCACCTTCTCCCGCACGGGGAGAAGGGGGAGATTGTCTTTTCCGCTCGTTCTTTTACAGAAGGTTTGCAGCAATATTCGCAATGACTATTTTCATTCAACACCAGTTCCCAAAAGCCCGCCGTAAAACCGTCGCTTGCCGCTTCCGCTTGGCGCTTGATCAGGGCAAGGTTGGCGTGGCGAATACGAAGACGCGGGGGACAAATATGGCGCCGTCGGCATGGGTGGGGCGAAGCCTGGTGGCGGGCCGGGCGCGCGGGGCGGTGCTCGCGTCTGACAGCGGACTCAGTTTTTGGGGCGGCATTGATCCGCAAACCGGCATTGTCATTGATCAGCGCCACCCCTGGCACGGCGCGTGCGTGGCCGGCAAGGTGCTGGTGCTGCCGAGCGGCCGAGGATCGTGCACGGGCAGCGCGGTCTTCCTTGAACTCGCCGCGCGCGGGCTGGCGCCGGCGGCGATCCTGTTTCGCGAGGCGGAGGCGATCTTACCGCTCGGCGGCCTGATCGCGGCGGATCTGTTCGAGGCCTCCGTGCCCATGCTGCGGCTGGACGCCCACGCGTTCGCCGCCGCGCAGACCGCGGCGATGGCCGACGTGGACGGCGCGGGCGCAGTTGCCTTCGATGGCGCAACGCTGCCGGCAGTCATGGCGTCCGAAGGGACGTCACTGTTGCCTTTGACCGCCGACGATCACGCCATGCTGGCGGGTGCTGAAGGGCCGGCGCGGCAGTGGGCGATGCGCGTCATCATTGCCATGGCCGATTTGATGGATGCCGACGGGCTCGTCGACGTCAGCCAAGCGCATCTTGATTGCTGCATTCATACCGGGCCGGCCAGCGTCGCCATCATCGGGCGGCTCGCGTCGATGGGCGCTAAGGTCAAGGTGCCGACCACGCTCAACGCCATCTCGATTGATCGCGCCCGCTGGCGCGCGCTGGGATTTCCGGAAGCGCCCGCGCGCGAGGCGGAGCGGCAGGTGGCGGGCTATCTGGCGATCGGCGCGCGCGAGACCTTCACCTGCGCGCCTTATCTGTTGGCGTCGGCGCCTGCGCGCGGCGAGCAGGTGGCGTGGGGCGAATCAAACGCGGTCGCCTTCGCCAATTCGGTGCTGGGCGCGTGGACGGAGAAGTATCCCGACTATCTCGATCTGTGCGTCGCTTTGACCGGGCGCGCGCCGCAAGCCGGGTGTCACCGCGCGGCGGACCGGTTGGCGCGCCGGGTGATCCACGTGACGCCGCCGCCCGCAGTTGATGATGTGTTCTTTCCGCTGTTGGGCCTGGTGATCGGCGGTCTTTCGCCAAATGCGATCCCGGCGGTGACCGGAATTGAGGGGCTTCAGCCATCGCGCGATGATCTCAAAGCGTTCGCCGCTGCGTTCGCCACATTATCCGCGGCGCCGATGTTTCACCTTGTTGGGCTCACCCCGGAGGCGCCGGATCTGGCGACCGCGCTCGCCGCCGACGCTGACACGGCGCCCGTCGTGGTCGACGCCGCCAGGCTTGCCAAGGCTTGGCGCGGCGTCGCGGGAGAGCCCGGCGAGACCATCGACATCGCCTGTGTCGCAATCGGCAATCCGCATTCGTCCGCAGACGAGCTCATTCGTCTCGCGGGCCTGTGCGCAGGTCGACGCAAGGCGCCAGCGGTGGCCGCCTTGATCACCACCAGCCGCGACGCCCGCGAGATCGCCCGTGCGGCCGGTGCGATTGCCACCCTGGAGGCCTTCGGCTTCGAGGTGATCGTTGACACCTGTTGGTGCATGCTGACGCGGCCATTGGTGCCGGCCGAGCGAGGCGCCATCCTCACCAACTCCGGCAAGTACGCCCACTATGGCCCCGGCCTGGTCGACGGCCACGTGCGGCTTGCTTCACTCGCGGCGTGCGTGGAAGCGGCGGTGGCGGGTCGTCATCACCGAGGCGAACCGATCTGGCTCACGCCGCCCGTTCGGTGATGCGCACGTCGAGTGTGGGCAAATCAAGCTCGCCCAAATAGTCGGTGGCGACCGGGCCGGTCATGAGGATGTGGTCGTCATCTTCGCGCCACTGGATGTAGAGGTCACCGCCCGGCAGCGTCACGCGCACCTGGCGATCGGTCAGCCTGGAGCGGGCGGCGGCGACGGCGGCGGCGCACGCGCCGGTGCCACAGGCGAGCGTCAGGCCCGCACCGCGTTCCCACACCCGCTGGCGGATATGTTGGCGCGACATCACCTGGACGATGGAGATGTTGGCCCGCTCGGGAAACAGCGGGTGGTTTTCCAGGATCGGGCCAATGCGCGCGAGATCAATCGCGTCGAGGTTGGCGACCCAGAAGATGGCGTGTGGATTGCCGACATTCACACAGCTGGGGCTGTGCAAGATCGGCGCGTCGATCGGGCCCACTTGCAGCTCGATGGCGCGGGTGTCGTGAAACGGCTCGGATAGGGGAATCTCATTCCACTTAAACTTCGGTACGCCCATGTCGACCGTGATCGTGTCCGGCGCGCCGCCATCTGAAGCTAGAAGAAGCCCGGCGCGGGTTTCGATCGAGGCGCGGTGGGTGCCAGTCTCGCCCATCAACAGCCAAGCCACGCACCGCGTGGCATTGCCGCACGCCGACACCTCGGAGGCGTCCGCGTTGTTGATGCGCATGAACGCATCCGCGCCCGACGGCGAGGCCTCAATAGTGATCATCTGATCAAAGCCAATGCCGGTCGATCGATCCGCCAACCGCGCGATCTCATCCGCCGTCGGCTTAAACGCCACCGCGCGCGCATCGACGACCAGGAAGTCGTTGCCCAGGCCGTTCATCTTGCGGAAGGGGATGGTGGTCGTGCTCATGGGTCGCCTCGATCGTCCATCCGATATAAGCGGTCTTTCATCGGAGGGAAGAGGATTTTGCGGCGGCTCCAGAAAGGAGCGCGAGAATCATTTGACGATTTTGTTGGCTCGCATCCGCAAGCAGACCCGCCTCGGAGCCTTTCACTCAAATCGCCACACCGACGTGTGTTTCACCTCGGCGTCTTCCAGTGCGCGGGTGGTGGCGACGCGGTATTGGGCGAGCAAGGTGAGGCCGTGGCCTGGGAAATAGGACCGACGGGGGTCGCCGGTCAAAACGAGGCGGCCGGCCCGGGTGGCGCGCTGGCCATAGGCGAAGGCGCGATCGGCCAGGGGGCGCTCATAAAAGACGTCTCCCATCAGGATCACGTCCTCGTCGGGTACGGGGCCATCCAGCACATCCTCGGTGGAGGTCTCAAATTGCACGCCATTGGTCGCGGCATTGAGCGCCATGGCCGTGAGCGCGAAGGCATCAATGTCGGTGGCACGGGTGGCGGCGGCCCCGGCTTTGAGCGCGGCGATGGCCTCGACACCGGAGCCGGCGGCGATCGATAGCACCCGTCGGCCGCGGACGGTGTCGGGATGGTCCAGCACATAGCGCGCCAGTGCCTGGCCGCCGGCCCAGG
>CALSBD010000361.1:0-4172 GCA_943373055.1 Rhizobium sp. Q54 | reverse complement strand
CAACGTGAAGCGGCCGGTATTGCGCTCAAGCTTGATGTCGCCATCCATGATGGCACCCATGATGGTCGCGGAGCCCGACAGCTTCCACTCGATGGTATTCGCAAGCCGGGTTTGCCCGGACACGAGCAGCGAGCGCGAACCATCGCCCTTGATGGCGCCGAAGATGATCGCGCGGTTGGTATTGAGCGAGCTGCCGCGACCGACAATGACGTCACCCTGAACGCGGGTGCCATTGAGCGAGCAGGTCGCGCCCGGCGGCACGGTGACGGTGCCGGCCGCCACGCGACCCAAAACACCGCGGCACACCCGATCCTGGGCGACGGCCGTTTCAGCAACGACAAGACCAGCAACACCCACGGTGACGGCAAGGGCAAGGCGGGGGAAAACGGACATGGTTATCTCCTCTTGATGCCCACTGAGGGCTCATGAACGGGTCAAGCCACCGGTTTCGACCGATCGGACCCGCATGGTCCGCGCCTGACACAGAGGAGAACGCGCCGCCGGGCGCCTTATTCCCGACCCTTGAAAAAATTGTCGATGGCGAAGCCACGTTTTAGGCGGCCAGCCGTGTCAGGGTTGATCTCTCATCCCCCTCAGCCGCTCAGGACAAGACCTGGAGCGAACCACACGACCGCTGTCACGATCCTGATACATCCGCGCGGTTAAACGCGGGGCGCGGTCGGGGCCAAGGTCCCGTCGTCGAAATTCATGTCGCAATATCAAGATGCTAGCGACAAGTGGCGACCGTTTGGGGAGCCGCTCCTCCACCCCCACCACCGGATCGTGTTGATGCCCCGTCTTACCTTGACTAACCTCCTCAAGCGCTTCGGCGCCACGGTGGCGGTCAATTCCACCAACCTGGTGATCCCGGATGGCGCCTTCGTCGCGCTGTTGGGCGCGTCGGGCTGTGGCAAGACGACGCTCTTGCGCCTGTTAGCCGGTTTTGAGGCGCCCAGCGAAGGATCGATCGCCTTTGACGATCGCCTCGTCTCCACCGTGGCGGATGTGGTGCCTCCCGAAAAGCGGGCCGTCAGCATGGTGTTTCAATCCTACGCCCTGTGGCCACACCTGAGCGTGCGCGACAATGTTGGCTACCCGCTGACGGCCGCCCGTCGCCCGGCGGCTGAGATCGCGGCACGGGTCGCGGCTTCCCTCGATCGGGTCGGTCTGAGCGCCTTCGCCGATCGGCGGCCCGACAGCCTGTCGGGTGGCCAGCGCCAGCGAGTGGCCTTGGCGCGCGCGCTGATCCAGGACACCGGCATCGTCCTGTTTGACGAGCCGCTCGCCAACCTCGACCCGCATTTGCGCGCCGCAATGATTGATCAGTTCGCCGCCTTGCACGCCGACAGCGGGCGCACCTTCATCTACGTCACCCACGATCAATCCGAGGCCCTGGCGCTCGCCACCCATTTGGCGGTGATGGACCGGGGCCATGTCGCGCAGTTCGCCGCGCCCGAAGCCGTCTATCGCGCGCCGGCGACGCAGGCCGTCGCCCGCTTCATTGGCGAGGGCGCGCTCATCACCGCCACGGTGGCCGGCGCCTTCGCGGCGGGTCAGGTGCCCGTTCGCATCGGCGACGTCACTTGCGTCGCCCGCGCGGCGGCCGCGCCCGACCAGCCAACGGTCGTCCTCTTGGTGCGGCCCGAAGCAGTCACGCTTGGTGGCGCGCTGACCGTGACGGTGCGCACGGCGCGCTATACCGGGCCCAGCTTCGCGGTCGAAGCGGCCTTGCCCGATGGCCAGGCCCTGAAGCTTGCGTTGCCGAGCCGCCCGCTTCCAGGCACCGCCTTATCGGTTACTCTCACCGATGCCTGGGTATTGCCCGCCGCGTGAACCGAGCCGCTATCGCCACGGGATCACGCCGCGCGGCAAGGCCCGGCCGGCTGCATCAAGCGCCAACATGGCAAGCGCGATGACTACAGTCGCGGTGACGCCAACCGCGGCAGCGAGCACGCCATAGCCACCGTCTTCAAGATTAAACAGCACGACACCCAGGGTTTCCGTGCCCGCCGACCACAGGAGGGCCGACACGGTGAGCTCATTGAACGCGGTCAAAAACACCAGCACCGCCCCCGCCACAGCCGCAGGCGCCGCCAACGGCGCCACAATGGTAACGAGCCGTCGGCGATAGCCCGCGCCACACACCTGCGCGGCCTCTTCCAACTCCGGCGGTAGCTGGCTGATGGCAACCATCGGCGCCTTGACCGCCATGGCGGCAAAACGGGCGAGATAGGCAATCACGATGATGGCGGCCGTGGCATACAGGCTGAAGCCCAGGATCGGCAGCGGGCGCAGGAACAACAGGATCATCGCCAAGGCGAGCACCACACCCGGCAGCGCGAACGGCAGCTCAAGCACCCCTTCCACCGCACGCGCCACCCGCGCGTCACGCCGGGCGAGCGCGTGGGCGAACGGGATGGAAAACAGCGCGAGCAGCGCGGCGGCGAGCCCCGCATAAGTGAATGAATTGATGAACGCGCGTGCCGTGACGTCCTGCCGGGCGAGCACCTCGACGAAGTTATCGAGCGTCACTGTCGCCGCTGTCAGCGGTACGCCATAGGTCGGCACCAGCGCGGTGGCGACGAGCGAGGCAAGCGGCACGATCAGCACGATCGCCAACAGCGTCCACAGCGCGGCATCGATCCACACGCGCCACCGCCCGAACGAGATCACCCGCTCCGCCGGCTCAAACGGCGCCAGTCGCGCCCGCGGACCCGACAGCGCCGCAGCGGCAATAAGGAGCCCGCCAATTGCCAATGTCGCGATGATCAGCGACAGCGCGGCGACCTCGGCGAGCACCGACGGGCCGGAGGACGTCAGCGTCATGTAGATGAGCGTGGGCAAGGTGAGATAGTTGGCCGGCAGGCCCAACAGCGCCGGGATACCGAAATTACCCAAGCACGCCACGAACGCCAGCGCGGCACCGGCGATCCACGACGGTCGGATCAGCGGCAGCACCACGCGCCACACCACCCGATGGGGCGGATCGCCGGCCATGCGCGCCGCCTCGATGAGATCGCGCGGCACTTGCCTGAGCCCCGCCCGCACGGTGATGAACACCAACGGCGCATGGTGGATCGCGAGCAATGCCATCACGCCAGGCGCGCCGGTGAGCTGTTCGCTCAGGCCGCGTGGCGGCGCGATCCCAAACAGTCCAACCAGCGGACTGGCCGGACCCAGCAAGGTGAGAAATGCAATGGCGACCACCTGCGGTGCCATCATGGTGGACAACACGAACAGAAACGAAAACAGCCGCGCGCTGCGGCTATCGCCGAGCGCCACCGCCAAGGCCGCGGGCACGCCAATCACCACCGCGCCCAGCGCGCCCACGACGCTGGTTGTCACGCTGTTCCAGGTGGCCCGCGCGACCGCGCGCGAGCTCAGTTCAGCCATCAAGAGGCTGGGGTCAAAAACGCCCTTCGGCCAGAGCGCGGTAACGGCAAGCCGATGCAGCGGCAACAGCGCGAGCCCCACCACTATGCCGACGACCACCCAAAAGACGATCGTCTCCGGCTTGGGACGGCGCGCGCGCCAGAGCCCGCGCGCCTCACTGAGACGTCTCACGGAGCGAAGATGTCCTGGAAGGTCTTGCGGTTCGCCGCTTCATTGGCGAGCGCCTTGGCCGGATCGAACGGCATCACCTTGATGGCATCGCGCGCCGGATAACCCGCCGGCAGCGGCGCGCTCGGCAGCGCGGGCACATAGCCCTGCTTCGACGCCAGCGCCTGGCCCTCGGCCGAGACGAGGAAGTCGACGAACGCCTTGGCGGCCTCCATGTTGGCCGTCGACTTCAGGATCGCGACCGGCTCGGTGACCGCGGAGACACCTTCAGTGGGGAACACGAACTCCACCGGCGCGCCCTTCGCCTTTTCGCGGATCGGCATGAAGTCGACGATGAAGCCATAGAGCTTCTCGCCGGAAGCGACCGCCTTGAGAACGTCACCGTTCGAGCCATTGGCCAGCGTGCCGTTGGTCTGCAGCGCGCGATAGAAGTCCCAGCCGGTCGACAGGTTCGACGTCAGCGTCACCGCGTGGATCATGGCCGCACCGGACGTGAGCGGCGACGGGATCTGGATCTGCCCCTTCGCCTCCGGCTTTGTCAGATCAAGCCACGAGGTCGGCTTCATGGTCGCCTTGGTGTTGTAGACGATGCCGGTGGTGATCAGCTTGGT
>CALSBD010000360.1:0-4177 GCA_943373055.1 Rhizobium sp. Q54 | reverse complement strand
GCGAGCCGCGACGCCCCACCTTGATGGCGTCGCCCAGCGCGTTGGGGTTGGTCGGCTCACCCACGATGCAGGCGTCGAACACCTCACCGCGCTCTTTTGCCCATTTGAGAAGCTTCACGGTGCCATTGACCGCGGGGCCTTCCTCGTCGCCGGTGATGAGGAACGAGATCGTGCCGGTGGGCAGGCCGTGCGCGGCCAGGTGCCTGAGTGCTGCCGCGGCGAACGCGGCCACGCCGCCCTTCATGTCGACAGCACCGCGGCCCCACAACTGCCCGTCGGCAATCATCCCGGCGAACGGATCATGGGTCCAATGGCTTGGATCGCCCGGCGGCACGACGTCGGTGTGGCCGGCAAACACGAGATGCGGCGCGCCCGATCCAATCTTGGCGAAGAAATTGACCACGTCCGGCGTGCCCGGATCGGTGAACGTCACCCGATGTGTCTCAAAGCCCGCCTCGCCGAGCAACCGGCCGAGATAGGACAGCGCGCCCCCCTCGTGCGGTGTCACCGACGGACAAGAAAGAAGCTCGCGGGCAATCGTGATGGGATCGTGGGGTTCGGTCATGGCTGAGGTGTAAAGACGCCTCACCGGCTCGTCAATTGTCCGCCCGAAGCGGTCCGGTCCGCCAGGGCGCCTAAGCGTCAGCCGGGCGGGCGCACGCCGAACACATTGTCGTGGGGTTGGCCCGGCAACAGACCGGCGATCAGTAAGACGATCTCGCCAATGCCCGGCAGCACGGCCATCACGGCGAAATAGGCCGAGGCACCCAGGTCATGGCACCGCTTGGCCAAGAGCGACACTTGGATGTAGTTCATGGCGAGCCACACGGCCGCGACCACCCATCCGGCGAACGCCGGCGGCTCGGCCATCATCAGGATGGGCAACAGGATCGCCATCGCCACGCTCGCCGCACCCAGAAGCGCCAGCCAGTAGGCCTCTCGCGCCAGCCGGCCCTTGAAGCCGAACATCACCTCCGTGAGCGTGAGGGCGCGGGCACTCATGGCCCGGTCGACGGTGCGTGTCCCGTCCCGCCGGCGCGGGCGAGCACCATTTGCGCCGCCGCCAGATCCTCCAGCGCCGTGCCAACCGACTTAAACACCGTGATCTCATCGGGCGCCGCCCGACCGCGGTGACGGCCTTGCGCGAGGTCAAACAGGTCGGCCCGCACGTGGTCGGCGGTGATGGCGCCTTCCGACAGCGGGATGACGAGATCGCCGCCCTCTTTGAGCGCGCCGCCGCGGGTGTCGACAAATACGCTTGCCCGTACGATCGCCGCCGTGTCGGTCTCGCGCATGCGCGGCGTGTAAGCGCCCACCAAATCGACGTGGGTGCCTGGCGACAGCCAGCTGCCCAGCACAAGCGGCGTCTCCGACATGGTGGCGACCGACACCACGTCGCTATCCTCCACCGCGCGCTT
This sequence comes from Rhizobium sp. Q54, assembly GCA_943373055.1. Classification (GTDB taxonomy): domain Bacteria; phylum Pseudomonadota; class Alphaproteobacteria; order Rhizobiales; family Ancalomicrobiaceae; genus CALSBD01. Next base: position 2,759 of record CALSBD010000360.1, on the reverse strand, counting down.
CAGCGTCTTGACGGCCCGCACGGCGAACGGCCGGTCCGCCATCCGCGCGGCCAGCGCGACCGCCTTGGCGTGATCGCGGTTCCAGATTTTCACGTCGGTGATCGGCAACACGCTCGCGTGCGCGTCAATCATATGCGGGGCGAGCGCGCCGGCGCCCACCATGGTCAGCCGCGTCGCATTGGCCCGCGCAAGGCGTCGGGCGGCGAGGGCGGATGCAGCCGCTGTCCGTCGCAAGGTGAGGCGCGTTCCATCGAGCATAGCCATCGGCGCACCGGTTACGCCATCGAGGACGAGATAACTGCCCAACACACTCGCCACCGATCGCGCCGCGTTGCCCGGCATCACCGTGACGATCTTGATGCCGATCATCGAGCCGGCGTCAACACTCACGGCCATGTCGGTCCAGGCCGGCATGAGCAGCAGCATGCCGTTCGGCTCGCCGCCACGCTCAATGGCGTGGTGATGACGCACGGGCGTGACGACGGGCGCGCGAAACGCCGCGTCGAGCGCATCCATCAAATCGGGAAACGGCAAATGACGCTCGACGGCGTCCGCATCCAGGATGCGCATGGATCAGGCCGCGCGGCGGCCGGAGGGACCCGTCAGCGCGGGCGCCAGCGAGGGCGCCAGACCTGCCGCCTTGAGCCGATCATCGGCGCGCGCGGCCTCGCTGCGCCAACGGGCGGCATCGCCCTCGGCAATGCGGCACTGTCGACGGAAGCGGCCTTGCTTGAACCAGACCACCGTGCCGCCAATCAGGATGCCAACGATGAGGGTGGCGAAGATCACGAAGAACAGCGGCATCTCAAGCCCGATCAGGGGCGCGTCGGGCCGGAACGGATCAAGCGAGACGGTCACCAGGCGACGGTTCGCCACCGCCAGCGCCACCAAGATGGCGCCGAACGGCACCACCAACAGCCACCACAACATCCGCTTCATCGTATCCTCCGTCGGGCGGCCCGCCGGGTCGCCGTGGGCCGCAGGCGGCCCGTCATCCTGCGTCACGGTCGTGACGATGGATGGGGTCAGCTATCGTCGTTGAGACGCTCGCGCATCTCCTTGCCGGTCTTGAAGAACGGCACGTTCTTTTCAGTCACCGACACCTTGGCGCCCGTGCGCGGATTACGTCCGGTGCGGGCCGGTCGGTTCTTCACCGAGAACGCCCCGAAGCCGCGCAGCTCCACCCGATCGCCACGCGCCAGCGCCGCGGTGATCTCATCCAGGATGGCATTGACGATGTGCTCAACGTCACGCTGGTAGAGGTGCGGATTGCGGTCCGCCAACCGTTGTACCAACTCAGACTTGATCATGGCTGCGCCCCTTCGACCTTCTTACCCGTGTCGCCCATGGGAAGGTGCCAAACCGATAGGAGACCGTCAAGTTTGGGTGCCGGGCCGGTCGCGGCCGGCAGACCCAGGCGGTCGGCGGCGGCGTCCACCAATCCGCGCGCGAAGCTGTTGGCAAGGCCCCAGTCTTCCGCCCGCTGCGAGCGCGGCGTCCACGCTTTCACCGGAAGGGCCGACGGCAGGCCCTTGGTGGTGACCAGCCAATCCTTGGCGCTGGACTCATCACCCAGCGCGTCAATCAGTTTCAGCTCAAGCGCCTGCGCGCCCGTCACGATGCGGCCATCAGCCAGCTCCCGCATGCGATCGAGCGCGATGCCCCGGCGCTCGGCGACGAGGCCGACAAACCAGCGGTAGGTATCCTGCACGAGATTGTCGATCATCGCCTTCGCCTCGGGGGAAGCAGGCTTGAACGGCATCGGCTCGGCCTTCATCGGGGTCGACTTGACCTCCTCGACCTTGACGCCAAGCGTATCGAGCAGCCGCGAGGCATCCGGCCACTGCACGATTACGCCGATCGAGCCCACAATCGCCGAGCGGCGCGCCACCACATGGTCGGCGCCAATCGCAATCATATAGGCAGCCGACGCGCCGACGGTGTCGATGGCGGCGACAACTGGCTTCTTGGCCGCGATCTCGCGGATCGCCTGATAGATCGCCTCACCGCCGGTGGTGGCGCCCCCGGTGGAATCAATCGTGACGATCACACCTTTGACCGCGTCGGACTTTTCGATCCGGTCGAGCATTTCAAGCTGGGCACGGCTGGGCGCGATGAAGCCGTCGATCGACACGCGGGCGATGTGCGGCGCGCGCTTGTCGAAGTCACCATCGACGCCGGCCGCCCACAAGCCGCCAATGATGAGGGCGATCACGGCGGCGACAAACGCCAAGACACGCCAAAGCGTTAGTTTCCGGCGCAGGCGCCGGCGGTCAATCACGACATCGGGATCAAGCGACATAGATCGAGCACCCTGCACTCGCGCGGCCACGTCTGAGGAGGCATGGGCTTAACAGGCGATCTCGCCGGGAACAAGGCGTCATCTCGTCCGGGGGGCAATAGGCGAGGGGGTGCTCAGCCTGCGTTGGCGCTGGCGTGCCAGGTCGGTTGATAGCCCGCGCGCAGCGCTCCCACGATGGAGGGCGGTGTCAACAGGCCAACAATGAGCCCCCGGGGCCGCGGCAGCGGGCGCGACCAGCCGCGCGCTGTCCAGCCCAGGAGCTGATCGCCGCGCACGGCGAGCGCCTGATGATCGGGCATCGCGCCGGTGATCACCGCGCCATCGGGCAGCTGGTCGAGGGCTGCGACATGCACCGCCTTGGTCCGTCCGGCAAGTCGCTCGCTGTGCAGGATCGCGTCCATGGCATCGGCGCTGAGCGGCTGAGACCGCCCCATCGCCTCGCCAAACGAGGCCGCGA
>CALSBD010000359.1:0-4179 GCA_943373055.1 Rhizobium sp. Q54 | reverse complement strand
CCCATCGCGTCCACATATCGCTCATAGGCCGCTTCATCGTGGAGCGGTTTGCCGATCGGCAGGCGCGTGCTGGTCATTCCGTGCTGATCTCCGCCCTGACGGCCGCTCCGCCGCAGCATTGAGGAGGGGGACACCCGGCCCGTCGCGGCATCCTTGGCACGAGATGGAGGTCGCGCCTAGCCATTGCGGATTGAATTTGTGATCGAGCCTCCTTCGCCGCGAGCGATCAGTCCACATTGCAAATCTTACGTGTTTTACAAAATCATTAAATTGCTCATGGTCAACCGATTGCGACGTTTATACTCGATCGCGGGGTTGCCGGGTGCAATGGCCAGCATCAACCACGAGCGAACGCGCCCGGTGCAACGATCTAAAAGCACGACCCATGCCCGCGCTGAATCGACGTCGGGCGCGGGTCGCCCAATGGGGCCCGCCATCGCCCACTCGGCTCAAGCCGCTTCGCGCTTGTGCTTTTGCACCACCTCGTCGGCCATGCGGCCATTGAGTTCGGCGAGGTCGTGGAAGCTGGCCGTGAACGTCCCCACGCCAGCGGTGGCCGAGCGCAGCTCGACGATGAGGCCGCGCATATCCGCTTGCGGGATCAACGCCTCGATTTCGTCCCAGCCCGGCCAGCCCGGACGGGTGTCATAGCCGAGCAACTGGCCCCGGCGGCCGGTGACGATTTGGTTGATGCGCGCGGTCGCCTCCGAGGGGGCGTCGAAGCGCACCTTCATGATGGGCTCCAACAGCACAGGCTGGCACTGCGGCAGGCCCTCGCGCATGCCCAAATGGGCGGCGGTGCGGAAGGCTTGGTCGGAGCTGTCGACCGCGTGATAGGACCCGTCGGTGAGTTTCACCGCCAAATCGACGATGGGGAAGCCAAGCGGTCCTTCGGTGAGGGTGTCGCGCACGCCCTCTTCAATGGCACTGAAAAAGTTCTTCGGTACCACGCCGCCGGTGATGGCCTCCTCGAACACGAAGCCGGAGCCGCGCGGGAGGGGCGAGAGCTCCAACACGCAATCGCCAAACTGGCCGTGGCCACCCGATTGCTTCTTGTGGCGCCCGCGCACCGAGGTCCGGCCGCGGATGGTCTCTTTGTAGGGGATCAGCGGCTCGGAGGTGACGACCGACACCCCAAATTTTCCGGTCAAGCGCTCAAGCGCGACGCGCAGGTGCATCTCGCCTTGGCCCTGCAAAAGGGTCTGGCCCGTGTCGGGATCATGCGCGATGACAAGGCCCGGGTCTTCCTCGGCGATCTTGGCTAAGGCCGCATTGAGCTTCACCTCGTCCTTGCGGTCGGTCGGCTTAACGGCGAACCCCATGGGCGCCGTGACCGGGTTCAGCCGGGCAAGGGCGGGCAGGCCGCCCTTCTTGGTCGACAACGTGCCGCCGGTGTGGGCGACGTCCACCTTGGCGAGGGCGACGGTTTCGCCAACCAGGGCCTCGCCCCGCTTGGTCGCGTCCTTGCCGAACACCCGATAGACGCCCGACACCTTGTCCGCCCCCCCATCGGAGGCAAACAACACCGTGCCATCGCCGACCGAGCCAGCCATCACGCGGGCAACCGACAGCTTGCCGCCGTGCGTGGTGTGGATGGTACGCAGCACTTGCACGACGGCGTCGGAGCCAGCGGGGCAGTTGAGCCGCGCGCGGGTCTCCTCAATGCCGGGCGCCTCGTGACGGATCGCCTTGAGGAGCCGGGAGATGCCGTTGCCGCGTTCGGCGGAGCCGATGAACACCGGGCAAATCAGCCCCTGGCGCATGTCGCGCGCGAGGTCGTCAAACACCTGGTCGCGCGGCGGTTCGATGTCGGACAGCAGCTCTTCCATCAGGCTGTCGTCATAGTCGGCGAGCTTTTCGAGCATTTCATAGCGCGCCTCGACCTCGCGATGGCGCTCGCCATCGGGGATGGGCACGATCTCGCTCTCGGCGTGCTCGCGGTAAATGTGCGCCCGCTCCAACGCCAGATCGATGGTGCCAATCGCGATGCCCGATTTCCAAATGGGGATTTGCCGCAAGACGAGCGGCACGGCGGACGCCGGTTGGAGCAGCTTCAAGGTCTCGCGGACGCGGGTGTCGGCCTTGTCGATCTTGTTGAGAAACAACACGCGGGGGATCTGGCGGGCCTCGAGCGCGCGCATGGTGACTTGCAGCGCGGGGATTTTGCGCACGTCGGCCTCGCACACGACGATGGCCAGATCACAGCCGACCAACGCAGCGTCGGCATCATGGGCGTATTCGATGGAGCCGGGGCAATCGATGAAGGTGTAGCGATCGCTGAGGTAGGTGGTGTCGGCGATATTGGTTTCCACGCTCATAGCGTGGGCGCGAGCCTCGGGGGCGCTATCGCCGACCGTATTGCCAGCCGCCACGGTGCCGGCGGCACGGATGGCCCCGGTTCGCTCCAGGATCGCTTCCAGAAGCGTCGTTTTGCCCGACGCGAAAGGTCCCACCAGAGCGATACAACGGGGCCCGGCGTGTCTGCCGGTCGAGGGTCCTTGGGATTGTGGGTTCATGGTCGTGTCCTCCCCGGGGGACCCCAGGGATGTCGGTCACGATGGCGATCTCGCGGTCGCCCATCCTGGCATCGGCATCCAGAGCAGGGTCGATCCAACCGGTCCTTTGGCCGTTTCCGACGATTTCAACGCGGCGGACCCAGGGCCGCGTCCCACGAGGCGCAGCGAAGTGGCCGTCGGGGCGCGTGGTCTTGTCGAAAAGGCCATGGCCCGAAGGCATGCTGACTCCTTTGCCGCCTGACAGGCAAGGCCGGCAGCGTAAGCGCAATTCCCAATGGCGGCGCGCACGCGAATGTGAGCCGTCCCAAAATAGGGAATTGCGGGAACCGATGCTTTTCCGGCAGTCCAAGATTGCGAAAGGTCGTTTCAATATCGATGCAAGTTAATGAGACGACTTTTGAAACCAGTGACAACTCGTTGATTCGGAAAGAATTTAAAGCCAAGCGCGCCTGCGTCAAGAGACACCGCGCGGCTCGAAATGTTCGCAAATGGGCTGAAAAGTCGGCGCGCTCGCGCCGAATCAGGGTTGTCTTTTTCCTGACGGCAGCCTTGACCGGATGGAAAAAGCGCGAAGAAACAAGCCATTGAGCACACCAATACTTGCTCTTGGCGCGACATTCAGCCACTATCAGGTTCGGCGGCGGTACGAAGTCAGAGCGTGATTGGTCAGCGCAGCAGGCGCACCCCATTTCCGTATGAATTGATGACGTGTCAGCCAATGGCCGGCGACCCGCGAGGGACCTTCGGGTTTTCTCGTGCCGACGGCTATGAGCACGGTCACGCCCGAGACGGGCGCTGACGAATGGCGAGGAAGGACCGGACGGACCGAGATGGTGTCCGGACTGCGGCCGCTGAGCGGCTCGCAGGGGTTTGGGGCGGGATGCCCCGGGAAAGGACTATGGAATGAAGGATCGTGGTTTCGGTGGTCGCGGTGGCGGGGACCGGGATTTCGGGGATCGTGGCTTCGATGATCGTAGCGATCGGCGCGGCTTCGACAAGCGTAGCCGTGGATTTGGCGAAGGTCCGAGCGACGGGTTCGGCATGCCGCCCGGTGATTTCGGCGGGGGGCGTGAAATGGCATCTGGTGATCGGTTCGGTGGCGGCGGCGGCGGTCGCTTTGGCGGCGGCGGCGGCGGCGGCGGTGGCGGCGGTGGTCGCTTCGGCGGTGGCGGCGGCGGTGATCGCTTCGGCGGCGGTGGCGGCGGTGGTCGCTTCGGCGGCGGCGGCGGTGGCGGCGATCGCTTCGGCGGCGGCGGCGGTGGTCGCTTCGGCGGCGGCGGCGGCGGTGGCGGCGATCGCTTCGGCGGTGGCGGTGGCGGCGGTCGCTTCGGCGGCGGCGGCGGTGGCGATGGGGACGGGTTCCGTCCGCGTCGTCGGTTCGATGAAGGTGGCGGCGGCGGTGGCGGCGGTTTTGACCGTGCTCCGGTCGAGCGCGGCCCGCGTCAGGACGGCGTCGTGAAGTTCTTCAATTCCGAGAAGGGCTTCGGCTTCATCACCCCGGCTGAAGGTGGCCCGGATGTGTTCGTGCACATCTCGGCGGTTGAGCGCTCCGGTCTCCAGGCCCTCGACAAGGGTCAGGCGATCTCGTTCGAGACCGAGCCGGATAAGCGCGGTAAGGGCCCCAAGGCCGTCAATCTGATGGTTCCGGGCGCGGCCGAAGGCT
>CALSBD010000358.1:0-4182 GCA_943373055.1 Rhizobium sp. Q54 | reverse complement strand
CGCGCGGGTGAGCGAGAGATCATACCCCATGGCGTCGACATAGCCGCCCGGCCCGCAAAAATCGATCTGCATGTCGATGACGACCAGTGCGGTGGTCGTCGGATCGAGCGAGCCATCAAAGGGCCAGGGATAGGGATCGGCGGCGATGGTGGGCATGGTTGAGCCTCGCGGGTCCAGACGGCCTCACCGGGTGATCGCCAGCTCGCCAGGCGCATCGCGCACCGCGCGCTTGGAGCCCGACGAACCGATCATCAACAGGAGGGTGAGGATGTAGGGAGCGGCATTGAAGAAGTAATAGCCTTGCGTGATGCCGACCGATTGCAGCGCCGGGCCGAGCGCGCCGGCCCCACCGAACAGGAGGGCGGCGACAAAGCAGCGGATCGGGTTCCAACGGGCGAAGATAACGAGCGCGACCGCCATCAGACCCTGGCCGGACGATAGGCCCTCGTTCCAGGAGCCGGGATAGTAGAGCGACAAGAACGCGCCGCCGATCCCGGCGAGGAAGCCGCCCGCGGCGGTGGCGCCAAGCCGCACCATATCCACCGACACGCCCATCGCCCGCGCGGCCGGCTCGCTGTCGCCCGAGGTGCGCACGATGAGGCCAATTTTGGTGTTCTTGAAACCCCACCACAAGAAGATCGCCAGGATCACGCCAATGACGAACAGCGGATTGATGGCGAGGGCGTTCTCCAAGGCAGGAATGCCAAGCCACGTGCCCAGCGGGATTGACGGCAATAAGGGTGCGGAGGGCTGGATGTAGGGCTTGCCGAAGAAGAAGGCGACGCCGGTGCCAAACATCATCAAGGCGATGCCGATCGCGATGTCATTGACCTTCGGCAGGCGGCACAAGCTCGCATGCAGCACGCCCATGGTCATGCCCGCAAACGCGGCGGCCAGCACGCCGAGCCAGGGCGACCCCGTCTGATAGGAGATCGCGTAGCCGGTCATGGCGCCCAGCACCAAGGTGCCCTCGAGACCGAGATTGATGCGGCCGGATTTCTCGGTGATGAGCTCGCCCAACGAGACGAACAGGAACGGGGTGGACACCCGGATCGCGCCGCCAATAACGGCGATCACCACGGTCCAAAAGCCGGCATCGGTCTCCGTCATGGGCGTGAGGCCTCCGCGCGAGGTTGGAACCAGGCGATGCGGCCGTAGAGCGTCTCGGAGGCGAGCAGCACCACGAACACAAGGCCTTGAAGGAGCAGGATGGTGGCGTCGGGCAAGTCCATCCGCCGCTGCACGAGACCACCGGCGGCCGCCAGCCCGCCGAACAAGATGGCGACGAAGGGGATGGCGAGCGGATTATGCCGGGCCAGGAAGGCAACGAGGATGCCGGTGAAGCCATAGCCGGCCACCAGCGAGGCATTCGCGTTGCCATGGATGGCGGCGACCTCGAAGAAGCCGGCAAGGCCCGCGCACGCGCCGGCCAGCGCGGTGGCCGCGATGATCAGCTTGCCGACCGGCAAGCCCTGGGCGAGCGCGGCGCGCGCATTGCCGCCGGTCATGCGCAGCGCGAAGCCGAAGGTGGTACGCTCAATGAGCACCCAAAAGCCGATACACAGCACAATGCCAAACAGAAGACCCCAGTGCACATCGAGGCCCGGCAAGTTGCCGACCATGTGCGCCTCGCCAATCGGCATCGTGGAGGGCTTATTGGGGTTGGACGGGTCGCGCAGCGCGCCCTCGACGAAGAAGTTCATGATGGCGACGGCGATGTAGAACAACAAAAGCGATGAGATCGTCTCGTTGACGCCGCGCTGGTGGCGCAAATAGCCGGCGAGCGCGATCCACACCCCACCGGTGGCCAGGGCCGCGCCGACCATCACCACCGTGACACCCCACGGCGCCAGCACGCCGACGGTGGGGATGGCGACCGCTGCCGCCGCGAAACCACCGAGCACGAACGCGCCCTCGCCACCGATGATAACAAGGCCGATGCGGGCCGGGATCGCCACGCACAAGGCGGTGAGGATCAAGGGCGCCGCGCGCGAGAGGGTGTTTTGCCAGGAAAACGCCGTGCCGAACCCGCCGCGCCACACCAGCGAGTAAAACTCCACCGGGCTCTTGCCGAGGAAGACGAGAAACACCGCGAATAACAGCCCCGACACGATCACCGCGAACACGGGGATGGCGATGTATTCCAGTGCCGCGCGAATCCGGTTCCCCGCATCGGAGGGCGCCTTCGCCGGAACGGACAGGGCGGGCGTGGTCGTCACGGGCTAGCCTGCGATCGTGGGAGGACAGGGCACACAAGCGTGGAGGGCGCGCACGTCGCGCGCGCCCCGGTTTCAAGCGGCGTGGATCAGGTGATCGACCCGACCACACCCTCGACCAGATAGTCGGTACGCTCCAGCGCGACGTCGTAGTTGTCGATGGCGACGCCCGCGGCGACGCGCTCCTTGCCGGTGTTGTCCTTGATCGGGCCGACCACATAGGCCTTGTTAGCCTTCAGGTCCGCCTTGGCGGCGTCCGCGGCCTTCTTGGCGGCATCCGAGGCGCCGGCGCCGTAGGCGGTGTTCTGGACATAGTCCTTGTCGTAGCCGCCGCGCACGAAGTTGGGCAGCTTCTCACCCTTACCGATGGCCGCAGCGAACTCCTTGTAGATCGTCTCCCACTTGTACTCGGCGCCGGTGATGAAGCCCTTGGGCGCGAGCGGGGCCTGCGAGGCATTGTGGCCGCACGACAAGACGCCGCGACGCTCGGCGGTCTCAATGACAACCTTCGGGCTGTCGACGTGGCAGGTGAGCACATCGCAGCCGGCATCGGCGAGCGCGTTGGCGGCTTCCGCCTCGCGGACGGGCAGCGACCAGTCACCGGTGAAGATGACCTGCACGGTGGCGTTGGGGTTCGACTTGCGCACGCCCATGGTGAAGGAGTTGATGTTCAGAAGCACGGTGCCGATCGGCTTGGCGGCGATGAAGCCGAGCTTGCCGGTCTTCGACATCAGGCCGGCGGCAATGCCGTTGATGTAGTGGCCCTGGTTCAAATAAGCGAAGTAGGAGCCGGCGTTGCCGGGGTGCTTGTCCTTCGACCACAGGCCGGCGGCGTGGCGGAACTCCACCTTGGGATACTTCTTCGCCAGTTCAAGCATGTGCGGGTCGAAGTAGCCGAACGACGTGGCGAACACGAGGTTGGCACCATCGAGGTTGATCATCGATTCCATCGACTTTTGAACGGCGACGGTCTCCGGCACGTTCTCTTCCTCAACGACCTTGACGCCGGGCACCGCCTTGAGCGCGGCGGCGGCCACCGCGTGGGCCTGGTTCCAGCCGAAGTCATCGCGCGGGCCGACATAGACAATGCCGACCGTGGTGGTGGCCGCTTGGGCGCGCGGCGTCCACAGACCGCCGCCAACGGCGAGGCCAGCCGCGCCCAGCGCGGAGGTCTTAAGGAAGGAACGGCGATCAAGGCGGGACAGGGTCATGTGATAAGCTCCCAATGGCGCGAGGGTCACGAACACCCCCTCTGCGATCGCTGGTTATCTCGCAACCCGCATGCCAGATGCCCGACCGACCGGGTGAGATTCAATTAGCGACGTAAAATCAAGAGGATAGAAAGATCACCGCCGGGCGCAGGCGCGGACAGCCTCCAGCCAGCCAGCTCCATGCATGCAAAATCGCATGCAAAGCAGAGCACAGTGATTAAAATCTAATCAACTCAGTCGAGAGCCTGAATGTTGCGCCCAATGCGCGGGCAGAATTGCCCATCCGTTGAGCACATCCTGCCCGCAGCCCCTCGCTGGCGGGTGGCCGAGGGCGCGCGCTATTTCGCCGCCCCCATCATCTGAGCCGGATCGGGCATCTCTTCGATCCGCGTGACCTTTGCCTTGATAAGGCGCAGGTCGTCGGCTTCCAACACCTCGAACGCGAAGCCGGGCACTTCGTCGGGCGCGGTGACGCGCTCACCCACCGAGGGCATGCGGCCCGCCAACATGACAACGAGGCCCGCGAGTGTATCAACCTCATCGGTCAAGGACGACGCGCCAAACAGCGGCGCGATGGTTGAGGCAAGCTCGCTGAGCTCGGTCTGGCCGTCGACAATCCACGCCCCCGGTCCGGCCGACACCACGCCGGGTGCCTCGGCGATGTCGTGCTCGTCCTCAATGTCGCCGACCACCACCTCGACGATATCTTCCAGCGACACCAGGCCGTCGACGCCGCCATACTCGTCGATGACGAG
>CALSBD010000357.1:0-4187 GCA_943373055.1 Rhizobium sp. Q54 | reverse complement strand
TGATGTGACGACCGCCGCCAGCGAGCTGCAAAAGTCGATTGGCGACCTCGGCCGCGACGTCTCGGCGTTCGCGACCCGCGCGGCTTGATCGTCGCGGCTGCGCCGGTTGCAGCGCGGCTCATCTGAGGTGCACAAAAATCACGGCCCGTCGCTCCTGCGGCGGGCCGTTTTGCGTCGAGGCTGACGTCCCCTTACGCCGGGCGGGCGGTCAGCGCCATGATGCGCTTGGCGATCATCACGGCGAGCGGGATTGCCACGGCAAAGCCGATGCCGGCGGCGACAGGGATGAGCTTCATGCCCTGATCATAAAGGCTCGGCACGGCAATCACGGCTGTCACGGCGACACCGGCCAACGTCGACCCCAACACGATCCATACCAAGGCGGCGATCTTCAACATGGCACCCTCCAACACGGTCCAGTGGTGTGATGACCGCAGTGTGCGCCTTCTACATATGCGCGCTTTGAGATGGATCAAATAAGATAGACAGACAGTCGATATTTCTTATCCCCGCTGTGCGCCTTGACGACCGCCCGCGCCGGCGCGACGGTCAGCACCCTAGCTGATCAGGCGCGAGGGCGGACGGTGGCGGTGTTGGAAGCGTGGTTCGTCTCGGGCCGCATCATTGATCTCATCCTGGCGATCGTGCTGTTGGAAGCCGTTGGCCTGTGGCTGTGGCGGCGCGTCAGTGGGCGCGGACTGTCGATCGCCGAAATCATCGGCCTTTTGCTGTCAGGCGTGTTCTTGATCTTGGCGGTTCGCGCCGCCCTCACTGGCGCGCCTTGGCCCCTCATCAGTCTTCTGTTGCTGTTGTCCTTCGCCGCGCATCTTTATGAGCTGTGGCGGCGCTTGGCCGAGAAAGGCGTGTTTCGATCATGACTGAGAAGAGCCCCTTCAGCCCCACCTTATTCGCCGGCCGGCGCGTGCTGGTCACCGGCGCGGGGGCGGGCATTGGCCAGGCCGTGGCCCGCCTGTTCTTGGCGACCGGTGCCACGGTGATGGCCCATGCCGGGCGGCGCGCGGCGACCGCGGAGGCGGTGTTTGGCGCCCTGGCGCCAGACGCGGCCGGGCGCGCGTTTGTCACGGCGGCGGACTTTGCCACCGTCGGCGCGGCGCGCGGCGTGGTCGCGGAAGCGGCGGCGGCGATGGGCGGGCTTGATGTGCTCATCAACAATGCTGGCACCATGATCGGCCGCATCCCGCTCGCCGAGACAGCGGGCGACGCGTGGCATCAGGTGGTTGATCTCAATGCCCGCTCGGTGGTGGAGGCCTGCGCGGCCGCCCTTCCTCACCTCACAGCAGGTACTGAGCCGGCAATCGTCAACACCGTGTCGATCTCCGCCCGCATCGGCGGCAGCCCGGGATCGTCGCTTTACTCGGCCGCCAAGGGGTTCGTCGCCACCCACACCCGCGCCCTGGCGCGCGAGCTGGCGCCCACCGGCATCCGGGTCAATGCGGTGTCGCCGGGCACCATCATGACGGACTTCCACCGGCGCTACTCGTCGCCCGAAAAGCTGGAAGCGACGCGCAAGACGATCCCCCTGGGTCGGCTCGGCACGGCGGAGGATTGCGCCGCCGCCTATCTCTTCCTCGCCTCGCAAGCCTTAGCCGGCTACATCACCGGGCAAGTCATTGAAGTCAACGGCGGCCAGCTGATGGCGTGAGGGGCTGCCAACAGCCGGTGCGTCTGTGTCACTGATATGGCTAGATCTTTGATTTCGCATCATCTTTTCCAGGAACTGGTTTCCACGTCCTGGGGTTATTCTCTAGCCGTCTCCGAACTGTCATCCGAACGGCGTATGCGAAGCCGGCATCTGAGGACAGCGTTGGCGCGTAAAGGCCGCAGGTCCCGTTAACCGTCGGGTGATGAGTGTGGCTGACACTTCGTCTTGGTCATGGCGACCGCGTTGGGAGGGGTTGGCCTTGAGTGCTTGGTGGCTGCCGCGGACGCCTGTCGTTCTCACCACGGCTCGCGTCGCCGACGCGCCCGCCTTGGCGGACTTGCACGCCCGCGCGTTTCATCGGCCCTGGGGCGAGCATGAGATTGAGGCGTTGTTGGCCGAGCCGGCGGTGTTCGGCTTGATGGCCCGGCGCGCCAATTTCATGGGCACCATGAGCCCGATCGGTTTCATCCTGGTGCGCGCGGTGGCAGGTGAGGCAGAGGTGTTGACCTTGGCCGTCGACCCGGCCCGCCGGGGCCAAGGCCATGGCCGCAAGCTCTTGAGCGCAGCCACCGAGCGGCTCAAGCGCGACCGCGTCGATACCTTGTTTTTGGAAGTCGAGGAGGGCAACGCCCCGGCGGTGGGTCTTTACGCGGCTTCGGGTTTTCGCGAGGTTGGCCGGCGCAAGGGCTATTACGCGAAGTCCGACGCCCCGCCGGCGGCGGCGCTTGTCATGCGCTGCGATCTTGGCTAACTCCCTCGCATTCGAGCCTTGGTGCCTGGCCCCGGCTCAGCGAAGACGCGCCCGTCCGGTGGAATGACACCGGGGCGGGCCTCGGAGGACTAGCCGTGGCCGAGACCCCGCCCATCCCGCCGCAGCCCACCATTGAGGAGCAATGCGTCTCCAAGGGCATGCGCATGACCGACCAGCGACGCGTGATCGCCCGCGTCCTGTCGGAGGCGACCGACCACCCCGATGTGGAAGAGCTGTACCGCCGCGCGTCCAGCGTCGACCGCAACATTTCGATTTCCACGGTCTATCGCACGGTCAAGCTGATGGAAGATGCCGGCATTATCGAACGGCACGACTTTCGCGACGGTCGCTCGCGCTACGAACCGGTTGGCGATGATCACCACGACCACCTGATCGACTTGCGATCCGGCCATGTGATCGAGTTTCGCAACGAGGATATCGAGAAGCTGCAAGAGTTCATCGCGCGCGAGCTTGGCTATCAGCTGGTCGGCCATCGGCTGGAGCTATACGGCTTGCCGCTCAAGGGCACGGAGACATCCGGGGAGCCGTCAGCTTGAGCGGGCAGATCCGAGCGGTCACGACCTTGGTGGTGCTGGCCGTCGTCACGCTGCCGTTGATCCCCGTGCAGTGGCTGGCCAACCGGTTCGATTGGCGCCTGTCGCACCACATTCCGGTGTTTTGGTATCGCCTCGCCTTACGGCTCATTGGCGTGCGCATCCGCCAGCATGGCGCCCCCTTGAAGGAGCGGCCCTTGCTCGTGGTGTCAAACCACGTCTCCTGGCTTGATATCCTTGTGGTGGGCGCGCTCACGCCCTCGTCCTTCATCGCAAAGTCGGACGTGAAGACCTGGCCCGGCGTCGGCCTGCTCGCCGATCTCGCCCGCACGGTCTATGTCGACCGCGCGCGCCGCCATGCGACGGGGGCGACCAATGCCGAGATTGCCCGCCGGCTCACCGACGGCGACGCGATGGTGTTGTTTCCGGAGGGCACCACGGGCGATGGCACACATATCCTGCCGTTTCGCTCGGCCCTGTTGGGCGCCGCGCGCGCCGCGTTGGTTGAGGGCGGTCCTGCGCGCGTGCATGTCCAGCCGCTTTCGGTCGCCTACACCCGCTGCCACGGCCTTGCCATGAACCGCCGCGAGCGCGGGCTCGTCGCCTGGCACGGCGATGAAGAGCTCGCCCCGCATCTGTGGGCCGTGTTGCGCACCGGTGCAATCGACGCCGAGGTGACGTGGGGCCGTGCGGTTCCCTTCGACGAAGCGACCGATCGCAAGGTGCTGACCCGTGAACTTGAAACCCGCGTGCGCCGCATGACCACGCAGCGCATCGTCGGCCATCCCAACGTGCCGGCCGATACCGATTGAGATCGCGTCCCGGCCTTGCCCACTTGGCTTATCGATCGCCCGCGTCGGTGCGCAGTCGTTCCAGGTCTTCCAGCCGCGCCTTGGCGGTCGGCCACAGGGCCTTGGTGGCCTGCGCCACCAGCGCCTCGATAACAGCGATCATGGCCGCGCCCGAATCCCAGTTCGACGGCACGGCCACGCGCGCCGCCACCGTGTGCCGCGCGATCTGCGCGATCGGCGAGAGCCACTGATCGGTGAACAGCACAATGGTGGCCCCGCGCGCCGCCGCCTCGCGGGCGAGCGCGACCACATCGGTCTGGTAGCGGCGAATATCAAACACGACGAGCACATCGCGCCCGCCAAAGCCGACCACCTGATCGGCCCAGGTGGCGCGGTGGCTATCGAACAAGCTCACATCGGAGCGCACG
>CALSBD010000356.1:0-4188 GCA_943373055.1 Rhizobium sp. Q54 | reverse complement strand
TGACGTCCATGTGCTGGTCGCCGGCTCCGGCTGCGGCGCGGTTGCCACTGAAGCGGCCGCGCTTGCCGGCGTCACCAAGGTGCTCGTCGTCGATGCGCCGGCGTTCGCCCAGCGCCTCGCCGAGCCGACCGCGGATCTGATCGCCGGCCTTGGCAAGGGCTATTCGGCGATTATCGCGCCGGCCACCACCACGGGCAAAAACGTGCTTCCGCGTGTGGCGGCCCTGTTGGATGTCATGCAGGTGTCTGACATCATCAAGGTGATCTCGGCGGATACGTTTGAGCGGCCGATCTATGCCGGCAACGCCATTCAGACCGTGCAGTCGACCGACCCGATCAAGGTGATCACCGTGCGCACCGCCGCCTTCCAGGCGACCGGCGCGGGCGGCTCGGCGCCTATCGAGGCGGTGACCGCGGCGGCCGATCCCGGCCTGTCGAGCTTCATTGGCGAGGAGCTGTCGAAGTCGGATCGCCCCGAGCTGACCTCGGCGAAGATCATCATCTCCGGTGGCCGCGCCATGCAAAACCGCGAGAACTTCACCACCTATATCGAGCCGGTCGCCGACAAGCTCGGCGCGGCCATGGGCGCTTCGCGCGCCGCGGTCGACGCGGGCTATGCCCCCAACGACTGGCAGGTCGGTCAGACCGGCAAGGTGGTCGCCCCCGATCTTTATGTGGCGGTCGGCATCTCCGGTGCGATCCAGCACCTGGCCGGCATGAAGGACTCCAAGGTGATCGTCGCGATCAACAAGGATGAGGAAGCGCCGATCTTCCAGGTCGCCGACTATGGCTTGGTGGCCGACCTCTACACCGCGCTGCCGGAGCTCAAGGACGAGCTGGCCAAGATCGGTAAGTGAGTCGGCATCCGGGGGCCCTGCCTCCGGGCAACGGATGTGATGAGCTCAAGCGGCGCCGCCATTGGCGCCGCTTTTTTTGTGGCCATGGTCATGGCGCCGCCAAAACCACTTGGGATAGACAAGACAGGAGCCGCCCGGTCACGGCTTTGGGAGAGCACGGCGCCATGCGATTGAGACCTGTTCTTGCCGCCCTGTTAGGCGGCCTCCTCAGCGCCCCCATAGCCCACGCGTCTGTGGGCGTCGCCTGCCGCGCCGAGGCGATGGACAACGCGCGCTATACCGTGTGCGAGGTTGATCTGACGAAGGCCGACCTGCGGCTGTTTCATGCCAATGCGGACGGGACGGCGTTTGGCTCGTTTCGCGCGCTTAAGACCGCACTTGCCAGCGAGGGCCTCGCGCTACCGTTTGCGATGAATGCGGGCATGTATCACGAGGACCTGTCGCCGGTTGGCCTGTTCATCGAAAACGGCAAGCAAGTGAAAAAGGCCTCAACCGCCGCGGGGCCCGGCAATTTTCATCTCTTACCCAATGGCGTGTTTTGGATCGGCGATGGTCGCGCGGGGGTGGTGGAGACCAAGGCCTTCCTCGCCAAACCGCCCAAGGCGCGTTACGCCACCCAGTCCGGCCCCATGCTCGTCATTGGCGGCAAGTTGCACCCGAAATTTCGCGCGGCCTCCGACAGTCGCAAGGTCCGCAATGGCGTGGGCGTTGTCGGCGAGGGTCGAAAGGTGGTGTTCGCCCTGTCGGAAACCGCCGTCACCTTCCACGCCTTCGCCACCTTGTTCCGCGACCGGCTGGGCGCGCGCGACGCGCTGTTCCTCGACGGCTCCATCTCCAGCCTCCACGCCGACGCCCTGGGCCGCTCGGATGGCTGGTTCCCCATGGGGCCGATCGTGGGGGTTGTGGAGAGGCGTTAGGCATACTATTTTTAGAGAGTGCAATTTTGCCATTGAAAGCCACTTATCATGGTGATAAGTTTTTTCTTGTGGAGGGGGGATGATCAAGCCTCAACCATGGAGTCCTGCTGACGCCACTCGGTACATCCGCGAACTCGGAAAACAGCCAAAAAACCTCTCCTATTCGGACCACTTTACCAGTCGACTGCTCGAAAGAGATTTGTTGATCGGTGACGTTCTGTATGTACTGAGGAATGGGTTTGTTTATGAGGAGGCTGTTCCTGCGACACAAGCGAACCTATATAAGTACAAAATAGAAACTCGAACCCCTAACTCACACAATAGGCAAGTTCGCGTCGTCGTCATACCTGACTATGGTCGGTGCTGGATCAAAGTGGTGACCGTTATGTGGGTCGACGAGTAAATTCCATCATTAGAGATGGAAGGATGGAGACAGAAGTGACTGTGTATCGTTACATCGAAAGTGGGCTCGACAACGTGATAGTTCACGGTGTGAACTTCCTCACGGATGACGCTGGCGAAAGGGTTGTCACCATTCCTAATATCGATGGCCTTCATCGCGCCATCGCGACCGCGATTGTGATGAAGACCGCGAGTATGACTGGCAAGGAACTGCGGTTCCTGCGGACGGAAATGGGGATGACTCAAGCAGAGTTGGCGGCGATCGTGCACCGCGAACCGCTGGCGATCAGCCGGTGGGAGCGGGGCGAGGTGGAGAGCATCGACACCAATGCCGAAACCTTGATCCGCCTGCATGCGCGGGAAGCGCTGGGTCTTGAGGTGACGGCCTCAGTCAAAGACATTTCCGCCTGGAGCGTCCCGTCAGCCTCGACCCCAACCCTCGACATCGATGGATCGGATCCCAACGACTATCGACCGATGCCGCTGGCGGCCTGAGGTTTTTGAGTCGCTCGGTATGGTGGGGGGGCCGCACAGGCAACGAGTTTGGCCCTCGCGAGTTGTGCGGGTCAAAGCCTGCTCTGTTGACGCCGGACGGCGACCTCACCCGCCCGCCTCAATGGCTCGATTCGTCGTGGACGAAGCTCATCTTGTTGCCGTCGGGGTCGCGCACATAGGCGCCGTAGAAGGTGGGGCCGTAGAGGGGGCGTAAGCCCGGCGGTCCTTCGTCGGTGCCGCCGTGGGTCATCGCGGCGGCGTAGGCGGCGTCGATCTCGGCGCGTGTGGCGCAGCGCAGGCCGGGCATGATGCCATTGCCCGGCAGCGGTGCTTCCCGGTTATAGGGCGGTGCTACCCACAGGCGGGTGCCATTGCGAAACAGGTATGAAAAGCCGTAGCCGGGGATAACCGTATCGAGCGTGCCGCCCAAGCAGGGCAGGACGGCGTCATAGAACGCGCTCGACCGCTCAAGGTTGCTCGTTCCCATCATCACATAGTCAATGCTCATGGCCTGATCGCCCTCGTCTGCTCTCGCCGGATCGGCGGATGGAACATTACGAGAACAAACGTGGTCAATCAAGCGCCGTTTCGACCTGTCGTTCGGGTCGGATCCGGCGCCTTGTGGATTTTTGCGGTGAGCTGGATTTAGAGCACCGATCTGGTTGCATCAGATCGGTGCTCTAAACCTAAGTTAACGCGTGATTTTGACCCAATAACTGGTTTCCACTTATTGGGATCACGCTTTAGCTCTTTTTGGACAGGCGCCGCACGTTCGCCTTCACGCGACGGCGCACCGGTTCGGCGGCCGCGCTGGCGATTACGAACGGAGCGTCCATGCGGGTGCGACCGAGCATGGCCAGGCCGACCATGCGGCTGGCCGCAAAGCTCGCTTCCAGCGCCGATTCGTGGGCGGCCGCCATCTTCTCCGCCACCATCCGCATGGGCTCAATGGCGGCGCTGGCCGACGTGTCCCCGATCTGGGAGGTGCGCATGGCGACCACGAGTGGCGATAGGGTGGCGATCTCTCCCCAGGCATTCGCCGCCGCGAACCACGTGCCAAGCGCATACGGGTTATACATCGACGAAGTCCTTGAGCTCCCCGAAGGGAATGAGCCGTGAGGCCAGGGTACGGACGTTTCGGTGCCTCAGCTCTTGGAACTCTGGTCCCAAGCGCTTCAGCCTTGAGAGCTTAGCGCCGCTTTTTTAAAATTGTCACGCGTTCAAAGCGACATAGGCATTCACCACAGGAACGCGGGGCCGCTTTTGCGGGCATCTCAATCGGTTCAAATGTAACGATGATTACTCAAGCGGCAAATTGCATTTTGCACCGCAACTAAAATTATATTGCACTGCACCAATGGCTTGGCAGGGGCGCCTTGGCGGGATAATCCTGAAGGGGCGTGGTTTGACCTCCGGGTGACCGGCGCTGGTCGCGACACAGGGTCGCGGTGAGAAAGGATCGTCGCGTGGCAGAAGCTTTGAGCCCCTCGTCCATCGAAGCCGCCCGCGATCGCATCC
>CALSBD010000355.1:0-4216 GCA_943373055.1 Rhizobium sp. Q54 | reverse complement strand
CTCGATCATTTGGAGTGAGCCGCTTGCGGTGATCCTGATGGGCTGGTTCATCTTTCTGGGCGCCGCCGTCGGCATCCGCGAAGGCTATCACCTCAGCTTTGACATCCTCATCCACGTGCTGCCGCAGCGGGCGCGGCTGTGGCTGTTTTCCATCTCCGACATCGCCGTCATGGGCTTTGGCGCGGGCATGATTTGGTATGGCGGCCAGCTCGCGGGCGCGGCCTGGAACTTCAAACTGCCGTCGCTGGGCATCTCCGGTGCCGTCGACTTCGCTCCCATTGTCGGCGGCGGCGTGTTGATCGTGATCTTTTCCCTTGAGCGCCTGGCGCGGCGAGCGGCGGGCCTTCCCACCTCGCGGTTCGGCGACGCGCCGGCGGAGGCTTGAGCCATGGAACTGTGGATCCTGTTTGGGGCCTTCACGGTCCTGTTGCTGATCGGCACCCCGGTCGCGTTTTGTTTGGGCATCGCGTCGCTAGCGACCATTCTCTACATGGGCTTGCCGCCGGTCGTGGTGTTCCAAAGGCTCAATTCGGGCGTCTCGGTGTTTGCCTTGATGGCGATCCCGTTCTTCATCTTCGCGGGCGAATTGATGGTGCGCGGCGACATCGCTCGACGTCTGGTCGCCTTGGCCGGCGGCATGGTCGGCCACATGCGCGGCGGACTTGGGCAGGTCAACATCTCCGCCTCTGTCCTCTTCGGCGGCATCTCCGGCTCGGCCGCCGCCGACGCGTCCGCCATTGGCGGCTTGATGATCCCGCAAATGAAGGAGCGCGGTTATGGCGTTGACTACGCCGTCAACGTGACCGTGGTCTCCTCCATCATCGCGCTGTTGATCCCGCCATCCCACAACATGATCATCTATTCGATCGCCGGTGGGGGACGCATTTCAATCGCCGATCTATTCACCGCGGGCATCATCCCGGGGCTGCTCCTGGCGGCTTCGCTGATGGTAGCGGCTTGGCTGGTCGCCCGCCAAAGGGGCTATCCGACCGAAGCGTTTCCGGGCTGGAACGGGCTCTTCTATCTCTTCCTCAATGCCACGCCGGGCATTTTGTTGATCGCCATCATCTTCGGCGGCGTGCGCTCGGGCGTGTTCACGGCCTCTGAATCAAGCTGCATCGCGGCGGTCTATGCGCTCCTCATCACCGTGCTTGTCTATCGCACGATGAGCTGGCCCAACTTCGTCGCCGCCACCTTCGCCGCCGTGCGCACCACCGCGATGGTGCTTATGGTGATCGGCTGTGCGGCGTCGTTCGGCTGGCTGCTTGCGCTGCTCAAGGTGCCGACCGCGATGATCGAGCTCATGAAGGATGTGTCGGACAATCCGATCATCATCCTGCTCTTGATCAACCTGATCTTATTGTTCCTCGGCACGTTCATGGACATGTCGCCCTTGATCGTGATCACCACGCCGATCTTCTTGCCGGTCGCGGCCGCCTTTGGCGTCGATCCGGTCCATTTCGGGGTGATCATGATCCTCAATCTGGGCATCGGCCTGTGCACACCACCGGTGGGCGCCGTGCTATTCGTCGGCTGCGCGGTCGGGCGCATCGGTGTCGGTCAAGTCTTGCGAACGATTTGGCCGTTCTACGGCGCCGCGTTCATCACCTTGATGCTGGTCACCTATATCCCCGGCTTGTCGCTCTGGCTGCCCGCCCTGTTCCGTTGAGATCGCCTGCCCCTTTGAGGTCCCATGTCTTATCCCGCCATTGAAAGCGCCCCAGGCGTAACCCGACAGGTGTTATCCGAACGGCCCGAGCTCATGCTCGTCTCGTTTCGGTTCACCACGGGCGCCGTCGGCCCGCTCCACCACCACCCCCATCTGCAAGGGACCTATGTGGTCTCAGGCCGGTTCTTGTTTTCGATCGACGGAGTGGAGGCCGAGGTCGCCGGCGGTGACGCCTTCATCGTGCCCCCCAATGCCGTCCATGGGTGTCGGTGCCTGGAAGCGGGGACAATGATCGACAGCTTCACCCCGCGCCGCGACGACTTTTTGTGAAGGACACCGTGATGCTCACCGTTGAAACCCGCGCCGCCGTATCGCCCACAGAGGCGAAGGGTATGGACACCACGGCCCTGCGCGACGCGTTCTTAGGCGCGGGCCTGTTTCGCCCCGGCGAGATGCGGCTGGTCTACTCTCACTACGACCGCATGATTGTCGGCGGCATTGTGCCCGATGGCGCGCCGCTCATCCTCGATCATGTCAAGGAATGCGGCACCGCCTCCCTGTTGGATCGCCGCGAGCTGGGCATCGTCAATGTCGGCGGACCCGGCACCGTGACGGCCGGTGGCAACACTTGGGAGCTTGATAAGGGCGACGTGCTCTATCTGGGGCGCGGCGCCGGACCCGTAACGTTTTCGGGCGCGGGTCGGTACTACCTCACCAGCGCGCCGGCGCACCAAAGCTTGCCTGCGCGCCTCGTGCGCCTCTCAGACGCCAAGTCGTTCACCACCGGCGCGCCCGAGACCGCCAACCACCGCACCATTTATCAGTTCATCCACCCGGAAGTGATGGAGAGCTGCCAGCTCGTGCTTGGCTACACCCAGTTTCATGGCGGCTCAGTGTGGAACACTATGCCGGCCCATCTGCATGACCGCCGCATGGAGGCGTACTTCTATTTCGATCTCGCCCCGCAGGCGCGTGTGTTCCATTTCATGGGCCGGCCGGACGAAACCCGCCATTTGGTGGTCGCCAATGAGGAGGCGGTGCTCTCCCCACCGTGGTCGATCCACTGTGGCGCTGGCACCGGCTCCTACACCTTCGTGTGGGCCATGGCCGGCGACAATGTGGATTACCGCGATGTCGACATGGTCAACATGGGAGCGCTGCGGTGAGGATCCCCGCGCTGCAACGCGATGCGGACGCATCCGCCAAGAGTGAAGGAGGCAAGGCTTGAGCGTTCTTCCGCTGCGCCGCACCGGCCCCGCGCCGAAGGTCGGCATCGTGCACCTGGGCCTGGGCGCGTTTTTCCGCGCCCACGGGGCGATCTATATCGAGGAGGCCATGGCCGCGTCCGGCGGCGATTGGGGCATTCTGGGCGTCTCGCTGCAACGGCCCGATGTGCGCGACGCGCTGGAACCGCAAGGCGGCGTCTATACCGCGCTGGAATTGGGCCCAACCGGCGCTAGTCCCCGGCTTGTCACCTCCATCACCGGCGTCTTGGTCGCGCCGGAGGATCCCGGTCGCGTGCTCCTCGCCATGGCCGACCCGGCGATCAAGATCGTGTCGCTGACCATCACCGAGAAGGGCTATTGCCACGCGCCCGCGACCGGCCGGTTAAACCTCGATCACCCCGACATCCGCTACGATTTGGCGAACCCGCTGCCGCGCTCCGCGATCGGCTTCCTAGTGCGCGCTTTGGCCCGACGTCACGCGGCCGGCCACCGGCCGTTCACGGTGCTCACCTGCGACAACCTGCCGGGCAACGGCCATCTGGTACGCGGACTTGTCTTGGATCTAGCGCGCGCGCTTGATCCTGCGCTTGCCACCTGGATTGAAGTCGAGGGCCGCTTTCCCTCCACCATGGTCGATCGCATCGCGCCGGCCACCACGCCTGAAGTGATCGCCGATGTTGCCCGCCTCACAGGCCAAGCGGATGCCGCGCCGGTCCAGCACGAACCTTTCCGCCAGTGGGTGGTGGTGGACAGCTTCGTCGCCGACGAGCGGCCCGACCTCAAGGCCGCCGGAGTGGAACTCGTCGATGATGTGCTGGCCTATGAGCACATGAAGCTACGCATGCTCAACGGCACGCACTCCTCGCTTGCGTATTTGGGCTACCTCGCCGGGCATGAAACGATCGCCGACACCGTGGCCGACCCGGTGTTCGCCGGCTTCGTGAAACGGCTATGGGCGCGCGAAATTATCCCCGCGCTCGCCCCGCCCTCCGGCGTTGATCTGTCGGCCTATGCCGCCCGGCTGTTTGATCGCTACACCAACCCTGGTATCCGCCATCGCACCTGGCAGATCGCCATGGATGGGAGCCAAAAGCTGCCACAGCGGATCCTCAGCACCATCGCCGACAATCTCGCCGCCGGCCGGGCCTGCCCGGGCCTCGCCTTGGCGATCGCCGGGTGGATGCGCTATGTGGGCGCGGTCGACGAGGCCGGCCAGCCGATTGACGTGCGCGACCCGCTCGCCGCGCGGCTGCGCGCCGCGCTCGAGGGGGCCGACACCCCAGCTGACAAGGTCGCTGCCCTGTTGGCAATCGGCGAGATT
>CALSBD010000354.1:0-4236 GCA_943373055.1 Rhizobium sp. Q54 | reverse complement strand
CCCGTGCCTGCGCAAGGGTCGTGGGATCGGCCACGGTGGGGCCCGAAGCGATGGTCGCGGGATCGTCGCCGGGCACGTCGGAGACGGCGAGCGTGATCACCGGGGCCGGCCAGGCCGCTTTGGCAAGCCGCCCCCCCTTGATCCGCGACAGGTGCTTGCGCACCGTATTGATCTCGTGGATCGCAGCACCCGACCTCAGCAGCGCCTTGTTGATCGCTTGCTTGTCGGCGAGCGTGAGCCCCTCGACTGGCGCGACCCAATTGGCTGAACCACCGCCTGACAACAGCACGAGCACGAGATCGTCCGCCCGCGCCGCCTGCGCCAATGTGAGCGCGGCGGCCGCCGCCCGTACGCTGCCTTCATCGGGGGTGGGATGGCCGGCCTCGATAAGCGGGATCGTGCCCGTGTCGCAGCCATAGCCGTGGCGCGCCACCGCCGTGCCGATCAACCGGTCCGGGCCAAGCCCGTGTGTGACGCGGTAATAGGTTTCAGCGTAAGCAACCATCGCCGCGCCGGCCTTGCCTGCCCCGATGACAATCATCCGACCCGAGGGTGGCGGCGGCAAGCGGCCCTTGAGGCACCCCGCGGGCTGCGCGGCGGCCACCGCCGTATCGTAGAGGTGGCGCAAGAAAGCGCGCGTGGTCGGTTCCGCCATCAATGTCCCCCGAGCTGCCGGGCTTTCGACCCGATCGGTCGTCTTCTATCAGGCCAGGGTGTGCCCGCCGTTCAGGGCCACGTCAACACGGCAAATGCCGCCAACACCTGTTCCACGGCCTCAAGAGGCCAGTGGCGCACGCGGTCGGGCAATGTAGATCCCCGCCAGGATCGCGCCCCCACCCAGCACTTGCCACACCGACAACGGCTCGGCCACGAACACCATCGCAAAGCCGGCAGCAAACACCGCCTCTAGGAAAATAACGAGCGACGAGAACCCCGCCGACAGGTGGCCAAGCGCATAGGCGAGCAAGCCTTGCCCACCCACATGGCTCAACGCGGCCATCGCCACCAGCGCGGCTGCCCCCCAAAGCGTGAGCGGAAGCCAGGCGTTTTCAAACACCGCAGCTACGCCCCCCAAGACGCCGGCGGTCACGATCGTGGAGCGAAACAGAATGAGGCCGCTCGACATGGATCGCCGGGCGACCCGGACGGGCAAGAAGTAAAGGCCGAAGAACACCGAGGTGAGGAGGCCGAACAAGTCGCCGACCAGCCGATCCGGCGCCAGCGCGTAGGAGCTGCCCATCAACAGTCCGCCGCCAGCGACACACACCGCCAGCCCCGCCACCATGGCTCGCGTCACCGGCTCGCCGATGAACAGGCCGGAAAACAGCATCACCCAAACCGGTGCCATGGTCGCCAAAAACGTGGCGTTGGCGATGGTCGTTAGGTTGATCGCCAAATGCCAGGCAATCAGATCGCCCGCAAACAACAAACCCGCCACCACGATGGGTGCGCTGAAGCCGGGATCACGCTCCAGTCGACCCGCCGCCGACCGCGCCTCCATCGTCGCCCACACCCACAGGAACGGGATCGCCAGAAACACCCGGTAGAACGCGGAGGTAAACGGGCCCACCTCGGCGAACCGAACAAACACGGGGGAAATGCCCATCGCCATCGCGCCACCAATCAACGCGAGGAAGGGGACAACCTGGAGCTGGGATGAAGCGCGCGTCATGGGGCACTCGGTCGGACCGCTCGCCTTATGCCGGTGCCCTTGCGATGCGACAAGCCCAGGGCTGAGCGGGGCACCCATGCCGTGATCAATGCCGCCTACCGTGACGTGCGATTGCACACACTTGCTTAAGCAAAGGCGGATTATGAAGTGCCCGGTGAAGATTGGGTCCGACGCGGTCTCATGCATATCTTGCTTGTCGAACCAACTCGCTTGGGCGCGACCCTCATGACGCGGATGCTCATGGAGGAAGGTCATCGCGTGTCGGCGTTTAGTGATGGCGCCCGCGCGCTCGCCGCGCTTGTGGCCGATGCCAGCATCGACGTGGTGATGACAAGTCTTGAGGTGCCGTCGCTGTCCGGCCTCGAATTGTGCTGGGAAGCCCGTCTGGTCGCCGCCCAACGCCGCCCGCTTTACATCATCGCGCTATCGTCATCCTACGACGAAGCCAAGCTCGTCGAGGCGCTAGACTGTGGGGCGGATGATTTCGTGCGCAAGCCGCCGGTCAAAAGCGAGATCGCCGCACGCCTGCGCGCCGCTGAACGCATGGTCTCAGCCCAGCGCGAGCTCATTCGGCTGGCGACCATTGATCCGCTGACAAACTTGAAAAACCGTCGGGCTTTCTTTGAAACAACCAATGACGTGATTGCCGCCCCGATCCGCCCGGACATTGGATCGACCTTGTCGGTCATTCTGTTCGACATCGATTTCTTCAAGAAAATCAACGACACCCACGGTCACGATGCCGGTGATGATGTGTTGCGCGAGATGGGCCGGCGCATCCGCGAGGCGGGTCTGGATGGCGCGCGCCTGGGCGGCGAGGAGTTTTGCATTGCCGCACCGCTCGTCAATATCGAGACCGCGCAAGCGACCGCCGAACGCTTGCGCCTGACCATCGCCGACACGCCCTTCCACACAGCGGTTGGCGCGATCACCGTCACGTCGAGCTTCGGCGTCGCCGAGTGGGTCCCCGGCACGTCGATCGAGGCGCTGTTGAAAATGGCCGATGTGGCGCTGTACGCGGCCAAAAAAACCGGCCGCAACCGGGTCGTGGTGTCGACGTCCGATCCCGCCCAGCCGGCCGGGCGCGTGTTCGCCCCGGCCGCATGACGTCCGTCCCGTGATGAGGACCCAAGCCGGATCACCCGGCTCGGGTCAGCGTCTCAGCGCGGCAAGGTCGTCTCGCCCATGAGATATTCATCGATCGAGCGCGCCGCCTGCCGGCCCTCTCGGATCGCCCACACCACGAGCGACTGACCACGCCGCATGTCACCGGCGGCAAACACCTTGTCGGTCGATGTCTTGTAGTCGTCCGTATTGGCCTTCACGTTGCCGCGGTTATCAAGCGCCGCTTTCGCCTCGCTCACCATGCCTTCGTGGATCGGACGGGCGAAGCCGATGGCGATGAAGACAAGATCGGCCGGCAGGATGAACTCCGTGCCGGAGATCGGCCGCCGCCGCTCGTCGACGCGCGCGCACTTCACGCCGGTCACCCGGCCATACTCACCGACGAGCTCCAAGGTCGCTGCCGCGAACTCGCGCTCCGCGCCTTCGGCCTGCGACGACGACGTGCGGAACTTGGTCGGCCAATACGGCCACACCGTCAGCTTGTCCTCGATCACCGGCGGGCGCGGGCGAATATCGAGCTGCGTCACGCTGACCGCGCCCTGGCGGAACGCCGTGCCGATGCAGTCCGACGCGGTGTCGCCACCGCCGATGACGATCACGTTCTTGCCCGCGGCGTGGATGGGCAGTTCCTTCTCCACCTCAGGCTCACGCCCCACGCGGCGGTTCTGCTGCACGAGATAGGGCATGGCATAATGCACGCCCTCGAAGTGCATGCCCGGCAGTTCCGGATCGCGCGGATGCTCGGCGCCACCGGCCATCAGCACCGCGTCGTGCTTCTCGATCAGCTCGGCCATGGAGACGGTCACGCCAACATTGACGTTGTAGTGGAAGACGACCCCCTCTTCTTCCATCTGCTTGACACGCCGGTCGATGTGCACCTTCTCCATCTTGAAGTCAGGGATGCCATAGCGCAGCAATCCGCCCGCGCGCGGCTCGCGCTCATAGACATGTACCGCATGGCCGACGCGCGCCAGCTGTTGCGCGGCCGCAAGCCCCGCCGGGCCCGAGCCGATCACCGCAACGGTCTTACCCGTCTTGAACGGCGCCGGCTCCGGCCGAATCCAGCCCATCTTCCACGCCTTGTCGGCGATCGACTGCTCGACCGTCTTGATGGAGACCGGCACGTTCTCCAGGTTGAGCGTGCAGGCTTCCTCGCACGGCGCCGGGCAGACGCGGCCAGTGAACTCGGGGAAGTTATTGGTGGAGTGCAGGTTCTTCGCCGCCTCCTCCCAGTCCTGGGTGTAGACCAGGTCGTTCCAGTCCGGGATCTGATTGTTGACCGGGCAACCGGTGTGGCAATACGGGATGCCGCAATCCATGCAGCGCGCCGCTTGTTTTTCCACGTCTTGATCGCTCAAGGGGAGCGTGAACTCCTTGAAATGGCGCACGCGATCCGACGCTGGCTGATACTTCTGATCCTGCCGATCGATCTCAAGGAA
>CALSBD010000353.1:0-4245 GCA_943373055.1 Rhizobium sp. Q54 | reverse complement strand
GCCGAACGCGGGCGTCTTCTCGTTCCAGGACGATGACGAACAGTGGGTGTCGCTGCGCTACGATTTGACCGCGCCGCTTGCCCGCTACGTGGCGGAGAACTTCCAGGACCTGCCCAAGCCTTATCGCAGCTATCGCTCGGGCTGGGTGTTCCGCAATGAAAAGCCCGGTCCGGGCCGCTATCGCCAATTCATGCAGTTTGACGCCGACACGGTCGGCGCGCCCTCGGTGTCGGCCGACGCGGAAATCTGCATGATGGCGGCCGACACGCTCGAAGCGGTCGGCATCGCGCGCGGCGACTATGTGATCCGGGTCAATAACCGCAAGGTGCTCGACGGCGTGATGGACGCAATCGGGCTGGGGGGCGACGACAATGCCGGCCGCCGGCTGACGGTGCTGCGCGCGATCGACAAGCTCGATAAGTTCGGGCCGGAGGGCGTGCGGCTCCTGTTGGGCGCCGGACGCATGGACGAGAGCGGCGACTTCACCAAGGGCGCGGGCCTGGAGCCGGCTGCGATGGACCGGGTGCTTGCTTACGTTGCTGCCGGCGAGGGCCAAGCGTCCAACGCGGCGGTTGTCGCCCACTTGCAGGCGGTGTTTGCCGATAACGCGTTGGCCAAATCCGGCCTTGATGAACTCGCCGAAATGAGCGCGCTGTTCGACGCGGCGGGCTATCAGGACCGGGTCAAGATCGACCCGTCGGTGGTGCGTGGGCTCGAATACTATACCGGTCCGGTCTATGAGGCCGAACTCACCTTCTCCATCACCAATGACGAAGGCCAAGTGGTGCGCTTCGGCTCGGTGGCGGGTGGTGGGCGCTATGACGGGCTCGTGTCGCGCTTTCGCGGCGAGACGGTGCCGGCGACCGGCTTCTCGATTGGCGTCTCGCGGCTTTACGCGGCGCTCAAGGCGCTCGGGCGCGGGCGGGATAACGCGCTGGTCGGTCCGGTGGTGGTGCTCGTCATGGACCGAAACGAGATCGCGAGGAGCCAGAGCCAAGTCGCTCAGCTGCGCCAAGCCGGCATCCGCGCCGAGCTTTATCTGGGTGGCTCAGGCATGAAGGCGCAGATGAAATACGCCGACAAGCGGGGGGCGCCGTGCGTCGTCATCCAAGGGTCGAACGAGCGCGAGCTCGGCCAGGTGCAAGTAAAGGACCTCATCGAAGGCGCCAAGGCGGCCGCCGCGATCACCTCCAATGAGGAATGGCGCGAGGCCCGCCCGGCTCAAGTGACCGTCGCGGAGGCCGATCTGGTATCGACCGTGCGCGGCATTCTCATCCATCACGGTCTGGTGGGGGAGGACGGGGCATGACGACCGCCCTTTTCGCCAGCAACGACCCGACCGCCCAACGCCATCTGGAGGCGACGCTTGCCGTGCTCGCCGACGCGGGCGCGCTGCGCGTCGAACCGCCGATCCTGCAGCCGGCAGACGGGTTTCTCGACACGGTGGGCGAGGATATCCGCAAGCGGCTGTTTCTCACCCAAGGCATCGACGGCGCGACGCTGTGCCTGCGGCCGGATTTCACGATCCCAGTGTGCCGGGCGCATGTCGAATCGGGCCGGGTGGAGCCGATCGTTTATTCCTACGGCGGCCGCGTGTTTCGCCAACGGGCGGGCGAGACGGGCGAGTTCCTGCAAGCCGGCGCCGAGCTCCTGGGTCACGAAGACCGCGCGCAGGCCGATGCGCAGTGTCTGAGCCTGACCGTGAAGGCGCTTGCCGCCTGCGGCGCGGTGCCCGATGGCATCGCGGTGGGCGATGAAGACCTGTTCTCCGCGCTCTTGGACGCGCTCGGCCTTGCCCCCACCGTGCGGCAGCGGTTGCGCGGTGCGTTTGGGGATCGGGAGCGGCTCACGTCGCTCGCCGACCGGCTGGTGAGCGGCGCGGGCACGGATGGCTTGACGGCGCATGCGGGCGTGCTCTCCGCGCTCGCGGGCCAGGATCGCCAGGGCGCCCAGGCGCTGGTGGAGGATCTGTTGTCGATCGCCGGCATTGGCACGGTGGCCGGCCGCACGCCGCATGAGATCGCCGAGCGGTTCCTCGATCAGGCCGACGCGGCGCGCGCGGGGCTCGATGCGCAGCGGCGGGCCATTCTCGACGCGTACCTGTCGATCAGCGGGCCGATGCCCGATGCGGTTGACGAGCTTGGCCGGTTCTTCGGCACGCTGACGCTGGAACACAAGCTCGACGCGGACGCGTTTGGCCGCGCGGTCGCGGAGTTTCGCCGGCGCATGGACTTGATCGAGGCGGCCGGTGTCGATCCCAGGCGTCTCACCTTCGCCGCCGGGTTTGGCCGGGCAATCGACTATTACACCGGCTTTGTGTTTGAGATTGCCGCGCCCGATGGCTCCGGCCGGCCGCTCGCCGGCGGCGGGCGCTATGACGCGCTGTTGACGCTGTTGGGTGCCAACACCCCGGTGCCGGCCGTCGGCTTTTCGGTGTGGATCGAACGGCTGGAGACCACGCGATGAGCGCCCATTTGGTGATCGCCGTTCCCTCCAAGGGTCGGCTGCAGGAAAATGCCAACGCCTTCTTCGAGCGCGCGGGTCTCGTGATCGAGCAATCGGGTGGCGCGCGCGATTATCGCGGCGCGATCAAGGGCGTGGCCGGCGTCGAGATCGCCTTCCTGTCGGCGTCGGAAATCACCAAGGAGCTCGCCGCGGGCGGGGTCCATATGGGGATCACCGGGCTTGATCTGGTCCACGAGCACATCGACCGGCCCGATGAACGGGTGGAGATGCTGTTGCCGCTTGGCTTCGGCCATGCCGATGTGGTGGTGGCGGTGCCCAAGGGTTGGATCGATGTCGCCTCCATGGCCGATCTCGCCGATGTGGCGGCCGATTTTCGCGTGCGCCATCGCCGCTGGATCCGGGTGGCGACCAAATATCTTAACCTCACACGCCAACACTTCCTGAAACACGGCATCGCCGATTACCGCATCGTGGAAAGTGCCGGCGCCACCGAGGGCGCACCGGCCGCTGGGACGGCGGAGCTGATTGTCGATATCACCACGACCGGCTCGACGCTGATTGCCAATAACCTCAAGCTGATCGGCGACGGCACGATCCTCAAGAGCCAGGCGCATCTGGTGGCTGGGTTGAGCGCCGACTGGACGGTGGATGCGCTGAGCGCGGCGCGGGCGGTGCTTGATCGGCTGGCCGCGCAAGCGCGGGCACGGCGGGTGCGCGAGCTGCGCGGGATGGTGGCCGACGCCGGCCGGGTGGCCGCGCACGCCCGCGACGCCTTTGGCGCCACGGCGCCACACGGGGTGCCGACAGGCTGGCCGCTCACCTTGCACTGTCCGGTCGCCCATGTGGCGGCCTGTGCCGACGTGATGCGCGCCCACGGCGCCGCTTCGGTGACGGTGGCCACGCTTGACTATGTGTTCGACGCCTCGAACGACCTCATCGATCGGCTCGACGCGCGCTTGGGTGGGCGGACCGCTTAAACGAGCCGCGCGACTGCCTCAGTGAGGAGGTCGATATCGGCCGGGCGCGACAGGCGGTGGTCGCCATCGCGGATCAATGTGAGCGTGACGTCGGTCGTGGGTAAGCGATCGACCAGCGCGAGCGCGTGGCGCCAGGGCACATCGGGATCTTCCATGCCTTGCAAGATGGTGACCGGGCAGGCGATCTTGATGGGTGCGTTGAGCACGGCATTGCGGTCGCCGTCCTCAATGAGCGCATAGGTGACCACGTTGGGCTCAGTCGAATAGGCCGACGGTCGCTCCAGGCGCCCGGTCGCCTTCAATACGGCCTGATCCTCGGCGCTGAAGCGATCCCACATGAGCGCGCGGGTGAAATCGGGCGCGGGTGCGATCAACACCATGGCCTTCACCTTGTCGGTCGCAGCCAATGCCTTGGCCATTAACAGCGCGATCCAGCCCCCCATCGACGAGCCAATCAGGATCACCGGTCCGGACGTGGTCGCCTCGATGACCGCGCGGGCGTCCTCAGCCCATCGCGAGATGGTGCCGTCTTCGAAGCGGCCGCCGGATTGGCCGTGGCCGGAGTAATCAAAGCGCACGCACGGCAGCCCGCGCGCGGCGGCGAACGCATCGAGCGCGACCGCCTTGGTGCCGGTCATGTCGGAGCGATAGCCGCCGAGCCAAACGAGCGTGGGGCCCGCGCCCGCGCGCCGCTCCACCGCGATTGACCGCGCCGCGTCACCTGACCCCACCGTCAGCACTAGCGTTTCAATCCCGCTCATCCTATGCCCTTCGCCGTGACTGGTTCTGCCGGAAAGCTTTT
>CALSBD010000352.1:0-4264 GCA_943373055.1 Rhizobium sp. Q54 | reverse complement strand
AGGCGGGGCTTGCCGCATGCGCGCTCGCCGATCGCGCCGCCGCCTGGGATACGGCCGCGCGCGCCACGCCGCACGGCCAGCCGATCGTGCTGGGTATTTGATTTCGAACAGTCTTTTCCGAGGATCGGGTCCCATCGTCTGGGCGTAAGCTCGAGTGGATTAGCCGCCTAATAGTCCGCCACCGACCAAGGTGGCGGTGAGTAAGGTGACGCCGAAGGCGAGCACGGCGAGCGCGCCGAGGATTTCCGCCGCGCGCAAGAAAAAGCCCCCCCAGCGCGAGCCCTCGCCACCGGCATAACCGGCGACCACATCGCGCGCGCCGACGGCGAGCGCGGCCAGGATGGCGACCGTGATGGCGGTGCCGACCCCCATGGCATAGGCGGCCAGGATGCCGGCGGCCAACAGGCCTTGCGAGAGCGCGAAGACGAGCACCACGATCGCGCCGGTGCACGGGCGCAAACCGACGGCGAACACGGCGGCGATGGCTTGCTTCAGGTCAAAATCGGGGCGGGCGACCATGGCTGCGTCGGGTATGTGGAAGCCGCCGCAGGTGGCGCACGAGCCATCAAAGCGGATGGCGTGGGCGCGGCCGTCCGTGTCCACGACGGTATCGGGCGCCTCGCGCGCCAGGGCCGCCGACAACGACGCACCGGCGGGACGGGCGGTCTCAAACAGCTGATCGACCGCGCGGGCGGGCCGGCGGCGCCAACGACTGACGCCGGGCAGACGCAAGACACGGGTGGCGACCAGATAAAGACCAAGCGCGGTGACGAGCGCGAACGACATCACCTCCAACCACCAGGTGGCCGATGTCATGGTCATGGCCGTGACGCGAAACAGGCCAGCGAGCAAGCCAACCATGGCGACAGCGACGGTGGCTTGCACGAAGGCGGAGACGAAGGACAGTGCGATGCCGCGCTTGAGGGTCTGGCCGTCTGCCAGCACATAGGAGGTGACCACGGCCTTGCCGTGGCCGGGGCCGGCAGCATGCAGCACGCCATAGAGGAACGACAGGCCGACAAGGCCCCAAAGCGCGGTGCCATCGGACTTCAGCGCGGTCACGGTGGCGGTCAGCTCACGGTAAAACGCTGCCTGTTGGGCAATGATCCAGCCGATCACGCCCGATCCGGCGCCGCTGGCGCCCGCCTCGGGCAAGCCGACGCCAAACGGGCTTTTGGCCTGGGCGAGGGCGGCGTCGGGCCAACCGATGGCCGCCAGCAGCACAGCGGCGGCGATGGCGCCGCCAAGGGCGATCGACCCGAGGACGAGGCGCGCGCGTGGGCGAAGCGGGCTCACGGGCAGCTCGCTTCAATGCGGTTGGCAAGCTCCCGGGTGAGCTGCATCAGATGGGGCGGCAGGTCGCGCTCGGTGGGCGGGATGGTCGCCAAGAGCGCCGCGGTCGCCTCGTCGGGATCGGTCTTGGGCGTCGCTTTGATGGTGCAGGTGGCCGGGGCGCCCACCAGGCTCGCCGGTGTGTCCTCCACCAGGGCGAAGTCGACGAAGTAGCCCGGATCAAACACATCGACCACGAATGCTTTGCCGGTGAGCGGGATCGGCGTGCGCAAATCAAGCCGGAAAAACAAAGTCAGCTGGCCGTTGTTGAAATCGAGCCAATACTCCTTGGGCAGGTCAAAACCCTTGCGCACCCCATCGGCACGTACGAACGTGAAGTAGTCGAAATCCAACAGGCTTTCGACATTGACCTTCGCCAGCGGCTGCAGCTCCTCGCGATCAAGCTGGCCGTCATTGTTGGCATCAAGCCCCTGGGTGGCGAACGCGGTGAACGCCTCGTCGAAGCGCCAGACATGGCGGATGGCGACCACCTTGCCGTCCTCCACGACGAGATCCGATCGCGCGTCGACAAAGACATGGGGATGCGCGCGCGCATCCCGCGGCCCCACAAAGACGGCGGCGATTAGGGCGAGGAGAAGCGTGGCGATTCGAAACCGGTCGATCATGGCGCCCAATATGCGCAACAACGCCCCCGTTTGCCAGGGACGCCTTCGCCCCGCACTCAGTCACGTGGTTATGGCGTCAAAAAGGCGCTTTACTCATTGAGCACCTCTAGCGATCACAGTCAGAATTGAATACACCTACTCAAGATTGCATTCAATAGCTAAGGTTGAGAGCCCTTGATGCGGTGTGTGATGATCCATTCCTCCACCGCACCCCCGCACACCCTGCCCTTGACTCCCCCGGTTCGTTCTGGAATCTATGAGAACAAATAGCGAACATACCCACTGATGAAAGGCCATGGGACCCGACGGTCATGGCGAGGGAAACTGTTGTCTCATTGCGCCGCGCGATCGCGGTCTTGGAGGGGCGGGCGGTCGAGCGATTGACCGTTTCCGACCTGTCGGGACCGCGCGCGCCCTGTGATGCGGTCGCCTCGCCGCAGCCGATCGGTTCGCCGCCGGCGCCCATCCGGACCGATATCGTGCCGTTTGAGGTACCCGCCCTTGATCGGCTGTTCGCCGCCGGCGGGCTGACGCGGGCGGGGTTTCATGAGGTGCGGGCGCACGAGAGCCGGGATGGGGCGGCGGCGCTTGGCTTTGCCTTGGCGGTCGGCGCGCGAATCCTGGCGGGCCGGGCGGGGGCGTTTGTGTTCGTCACCGAGCCGCGCGCGGTGTTGGAAGGGGCGCGGCTCCATGGGCCGGGGTTGCATCAGTTTGGCCTCGATCCGGCGCGCGTGGTGTGCGTGGCCGCGCCGCGGGTGAAAGACGCGCTCACTGTGATGGAAGACGCGCTCGCCTGCCGGGGCGTGGCGGTGGTGCTAGGCGCCGTCCACGGCCAGCCCGACGCGCTCGATATGACCGCCTCGCGGCGGCTGTCGCTGCGCGCCCGCGAAGGGGGCGGCACGGCGCTTTTATGGCGGCCGGGTGCGCCGGCCGAGCCGACCGCTGCGCTCACCCGGTTTTGCGTCGCGCCGGCCCCGTCTGCCGCGCTTGGCGGCTACACGGCGGGGGTCGGGCGCGCCGCTTTTGATGTCGATGTCGAGAAAAACCGCGATGGCCGCACCGGCCACGCCAGCCTGGCTTGGGACCATCATGACCGCCGCTTCACGCCACACGCCGCGCCTTCTGTCGCTCGCCCTGCCGCGCCTGTCGACCGACCGGCTGCGGCGCAGGGGGTGGGGGGCGCCGTCCTCGCCTGGCCCGGACACGGCCGGGCCTGAACCGCGTGGCGACGAGCGGGCGGCGGCTGAGCAGGCGGCGCGGGCGATGCATCAAGCCAGCTTGCCGATTGATCGACGGCGCGGCCGGGCCGCCTGGGTAGCGCCGGTCGAGGGGGCGGCCGACGCGTCCGTTCCGCCGCTCGCGGTGTTTGCCCTGGAGCGGGGCGCCATGCGGCTGACGGCGGTCGATGCGGTGGCGGCGCGGCGCGGCCTCTCGGTGGGGCTCGGGCTTGCCGACGCGCGCGCCATGGTGCCCGAGCTCGTGGTGGTCGAGGCCGAGCCGGCGCTCGATGCCGCGCTGTTGGAGGCGATCGCCGGCTGGTGTGACCGCTATACCCCGCTGGTCGGGCTCGATGCGCCCGATGGGCTGTTCTTGGATATTGCCGGCGCGGCGCACTTGATGGGCGATGAGGCGGGGCTGATCGACGATCTGTTGCGCCGGCTCACCGACCAGGGTTTCACTGCGCGGGCGGCGATCGCGCCCACGGCGGGGGCGGCGTTCGCGCTGGCGCGCTTTGGCCCGGCCGACCGCATGATCTTGACCGAGCGGGCGCAGATCGCCGACGCGCTTGCGCCCTTGCCGGTGGCGGCGCTGCGGCTGGAGCCGGCCGTGGTCGCGGGTCTGGAGCGGGTGGGCCTTAAGACGATTGGTGACGTGGTGGTCCGGCCGCGCGCGCCGCTCGTCGCCCGCTTCGGGGCCGGGTTGGGCCGGCGGCTCGATCAGGCGTTGGGCCATCTGGACGAGCCGATTTCGCCACGCCGTCCAGCGCCGCGGCTGATGGCGGAGCGGCGGTTCGCCGAGCCGATTGGCGCGGACGTGGATATCGCCGCCACGGTGTTCTCGCTGGCCGAGGGGCTCGCCGAGGCACTCGAGCGGCGCGCGCAAGGGGCGCGGCTCTTCGAGCTGAGCCTCTACCGGGTCGATGGCGCCGTGCAGGCGGTCACGGTCGGTGCCAGCCGGCCGCTGCGCGATCCCGCGATGGTGGTGCGGCTGTTCGTGGAAAAGCTCGGCCGGTTCGCCGATCCCGACGCGGTCGGCTACGGCTATGACATGGTCCGCCTCGCGGTGATGGCGACCGGGGCCGATGA
>CALSBD010000351.1:0-4269 GCA_943373055.1 Rhizobium sp. Q54 | reverse complement strand
AGGCGCTCGGCCTAGATGGCTTCATCGTGCCGCATGCCGACGAGCACCAAAACGAGTATCTGCCGCCCTCCGCGCAGCGCTTGACCTGGCTCACCGGCTTCACCGGCTCGGCCGGCGCAGCGATTGTCACGGCCAATCGCGCGGTGATCTTCGTGGATGGGCGCTATACCTTGCAGGTACGCGACCAGGTCGACATGGCGGTGTTTGAGACCGCCCATTTCAACGATCACCCACCTGCGGACTGGCTGAAGGCAAACGTCACGCCCGGCCAGGTCATCGGCTTTGATCCGTGGATGCACACGCGCGGCCAAGCCAAGAAGCTCGATGAGGCCGTCACGGCCGCGGGCGGGCGGCTGGTGCCCGTCGAGCCCAACCCCATTGACGGTCTGTGGACGGATCGCCCGGCCCCGCCGCTGGCGCCGATCGTTGAGCAGCCGCTCGCTTTGGCGGGCGAAGCTGCTGCCGACAAGATCGCCCGCATCGCCACCGCCATTAGCGCCGCCAAGGCCGATGCCGCGCTCCTCGTGCAAGCCGACGCGATTGCCTGGCTCTATAATATTCGCGGCGGCGACACCGCGCACACCCCCTTGCCGCTCGCCTTCTCGCTCGTGCCGGCAGCGGGACGCCCGACCCTGTTCGTCGATGGCCGCAAGCTATCCAACCAAGAGCGGGCGCGCCTTGAAGACCTCGCTCAGGTGCGCGAGCCCTCAGACTTATTGACAGCGCTTGGCCAATGCGGTGGCCAGCGGGTGCTCATCGACAGCGCGTTCGTGGCCGAAAAGCTCGCGGCCGCCTTGACCGCCGCGGGTGCCACGCTCGTGGAGACGACCGATCCTGTCTCGCTCCCGCGCGCCCGCAAGAACGCCGCCGAGATCGCCGGTGCCCGCGCCGCCCACGTGCGCGACGGCGCCGCCATGGCCCGTTTTCTCGCGTGGTTCGATACTGAAGCGCCCAAGGGACATCTCGACGAGATCGCCGTGGCGACCGCGCTCGAAGGGTTCCGCATGGCCACGGGCTCGCTCAAGGATCTGTCGTTCGATACCATCTCCGGCGCGGGTCCCAATGGCGCGATCGTGCATTATCGGGTCACCCGCGACACCAATCGGCCGGTCGACCAAAACAGCCTGTTTTTGATCGATTCGGGCGGCCAGTATCAGGACGGCACCACCGATGTGACGCGCACCTTGGTGGTCGGCACCCCGACCGATGAAATGCGCGATCGCTTCACGAGGGTCTTGAAGGGCATGATCGCCCTGTCGCGCGTGCGCTTTCCCAAAGGCACCACCGGCGCTCACTTGGATATCCTGGCACGCCATGCGCTGTGGACGGCGGGGCTTGATTACGACCACGGCACCGGCCACGGCGTCGGGTCATATTTGGGCGTTCATGAAGGCCCCCAGCGCATCTCAAAGACCGGACACGTGGCGCTGGAGCCGGGAATGTTCCTCTCGAACGAGCCGGGCTATTACAAGACCGGCGCATTTGGCATCCGCATTGAAAATCTGGTGATCGTCACCGAGCCCACCCCTATTGAGGGTGGCGAGCGGCCAATGATGGCGTTTGAAACGCTCACGCTTGTGCCCATCGACCGCCGCGGCTTGATGCTCGACTTGCTGACGCCCGACGAAATCGCGTGGCTCGACGCCTATCATGCCCGCGTGCGCACGGAGATCGGCCCGCTCCTGAGCAGCCCCGACGCCGACTGGCTCGCAGCCGCGACGCGCCCGCTGCGGGAGACGACCTAATGGGTGACCTCATCAACCTGCGCCAAGTCCGTAAGGCCCGCGCGCGGGCGACCCGCGAGGCCGAGGCCGACGCCAACCGACGCCTGTTCGGCCGCACCAAAGGCGAGCGCGTGCGCACGCAAACCGAAGCCGAGAAGGCCGCCCGCGACTTAGAAGCCCACCGCCTCGACCGCGCGCGCGATCAAGGCGATAGTGACGGTTAAGGTCGCCACCCGACGTCGTCTCGGCACGATTGTGCGGCGCGCGGCAGTTGAGCGCTCATCGACTTTGCGGCGAGGCGACCGGGCGGAGACAAAGAGGCGCGTGGGATGGAAAAGCGGTCGGTGACGCTGGCGGGGCATCGCACCAGCATCGCATTGGAGCCGGAATTTTGGGCGGCGCTCGAAGCCCTGGCGGCGCGGCGCGGGCGGGCGTGGACGGCGCTCGTGGCCGACGTCGACCGCACCCGAACGCCTGAGCGCAACCTCGCCTCCGCCATCCGTGTCATGCTGCTGCAGACCTTGTCGGAGGGATCAGTTGACGCGGTGACGGGGGATTGATGGGTCGGGCGCCTTCCCGCCGGACCAATGGGTTTGTATGGTCGCGCCAATCGGCAACGAACCGGTCACATCAAGGGAGAGCGGTATGGCGGACGGTGGGGGTGCGCTCACGCGCAACGAGGCGGGGATCGCGGCGGCGGTCGGCATTCTCAAGCAGCGCTTCGGCGAGCAAGCGTCCACCTCACGGGCGGTGCGCGAGCAGCATGCTAACACCTTGACCTGGACACCCAACGAGCCGGCCGACATCGTCGTGTTCGCCCAGTCGGAGACCGACGTGATCGACGCCGTCAAGGTGTGCGCCGCGCACCAAGTGCCGATCATCCCATTTGGCACCGGCACGTCGTTTGAAGGGCACGTCAATGCGCCCATTGGCGGCGTGTCGGTCGATGTCTCGCGCATGAACCGGCTGCTTGAGGTCAACACCGAAGATCTCGATTGCGTCATCGAGCCGGGCATCACCCGCAAGGCGCTCAATGAGCAGCTGCGCGCGACCGGGTTGTTCTTCCCCATCGATCCGGGCGCGGACGCCTCCCTGGGCGGCATGGCGGCCACCCGGGCGTCGGGCACCAACGCGGTGCGTTATGGCACCATGCGGGAAAACGTGATTGCGCTTGAGGTGATTACCGCCACCGGCGACAAGGTGACGACCTCGCGGCGGGCACGCAAGTCATCAGCGGGTTATGACCTCACCCGCCTCTTTGTCGGCTCGGAAGGCACGCTTGGCATCACCACCAAGCTGACCTTGAAGCTCTATGGCATCCCCGAGGCGATCTCGGCGGGGTTGTGCCCGTTCCCCTCGGTAGAAGCGGCGGCGAACGCGACCATTTTGGCCATCCAGTCCGGTCTGCCGGTCGCCCGCATCGAGCTGCTTGACGTCTTGCAGGTGCAAGCGGTCAACGCCTATTCGAAGCTCACCTTGCCGGAGATGCCGCTGCTTCTGTTGGAGTTCCACGGCACCGATGCGGGCGTGAAGGATCAGGCCGAACGGTTTGGCGAGATCGCAGCGGAGTGCGGCGGCGGCACGTTCACGTGGGCCACCCAGGCGGAGGAGCGCACCAAGCTGTGGCAGGCGCGCCATGACGCCTATTGGGCCGCCTGCGCGCTCAGGCCAGGTGCCGCGTCTATCTCTACCGACGTGTGCGTGCCGATCTCACGGCTCGCTGAGTGCATTGCCGAGACCCATCGGGATATCGCCGACAGCGGCCTGATCGCGCCGATCGTGGGCCATGTGGGCGACGGCAATTTCCACGTCCTTCCCCTCGTCGACATGGCCAACGCCGACGAAGTCACCCGTGCCAAGGCGTTCGTGGAGCGCCTTGTGCTGCGCGCACTCGCCATGGAGGGCACCTGCACCGGCGAGCATGGCGTGGGCGAGGGCAAAATGAAGTATTTGGAACGCGAGCACGGCCTGCCGGCGCTTGACATGATGCGTGCCATTAAAAAGGCACTCGACCCCAACAACATCATGAATCCGGGCAAGATCGTGCATATAACCTAAGTTGGGCACGGGGCGCGTGCGGCGGAGGCATCAGGCGTGAATTGGGCGTTCATCGGCATCGGCATCGCCGTCATCCTGGCGCTCCTCACGGCGCTGGTGGGGCCGTTGTTCGTCGATTGGACCGCCTACCGCACCACCTTTGAACGCGAAGCCAGCCGGCTGGTCGGTCAGCCGATCACGGTGCTCGGCACGGCCGACGCCCGCGTCTTGCCCATGCCACGGGTGATCTTCGAGGATGTCATCGTCGGTCCGCCCGACGCGCCGCTCGCCAAGGTCGGCCGGTTAGAGCTCGCCATTGAGCTCGTGCCGCTCTTGAAGGGCGATATCGAGGTGGCGGAGCTTTCCATCACGCGCGCGGCGGTCAAGCTGACGATCAATGAAGCGGGCGCGCTTGATTGGGCCGGCGCCACGGGGGGCATCACCGACGGTCGGCTCGAACTTGATCGCATCGCCATATCAAGCGCCGATATCGTGGAGAGCCGGTTTG
>CALSBD010000350.1:0-4275 GCA_943373055.1 Rhizobium sp. Q54 | reverse complement strand
CCTTGGCGGTCTCGTCGGGCCGCTGCCAATAGCCAGCCATGATCTGCGGGCCGCGCGCGATCAGCTCACCGGGCTGGCCCATGGGCACCTCGTGACCGGCATCGTCGACGCACTTGACGTCGGTCGATGGGATCGGGATGCCAATCGTGCCCGGGCGCGACTTGCCGAACGGGTTGAAGGTGAGAACGGGGGAGGATTCGGTCAGGCCGTAGCCCTCTACCACCGGGGTGCCGGTGAGCTGTTCCCAGCGCTCGGCGACCGAGGTCTGCAGCGCCATGCCGCCGGCGAGCGAGCGCTTCAACGCCTTGGGCGGATGGTCGCGGAACCACGTCTCATTGAGAAGGCCGTTGAAGAGCGTATTGACGCCGACCATCAAGGTGACGGGGTAGTTCTCGAATGCCTTTTGCAAGTTGGTCAGCGGGCGCGGGCTTGGGATCAAGATGTTGCGCCCGCCATACCACCAGAAGCCAAGCAAATTCACCGTGAAGGCGAAGATGTGATACATGGGCAGCGCGGTCAGCACGACCTCCTTGCCGCGCGTGAAGCCGCTGCCGCACATCTCCAAGGCTTGCGCCATGTTCATCAAGATGTTGCCGTGGGTGAGCATCGCACCCTTCGACACACCCGTGGTGCCGCCGGTGTACTGCAAGCAGGCCAGCGAGTTGCCATCGAGCTCCGCGTGATACGACATCACGGTGATGCGCTCGCGGTCGAGATGCTCGCGGCCGAGCTTCACCGCGTCGGTCATGCGGATGTGCGGCACTTCGCACTTGGGGATTTGCTTCCGGACATATTTCTGTGCGATCCCGACGATCATGCGCTGCAGCGTGGGCAAGTACTCCGCCACGCGGGTCACGATCACAGTGGGGATGTGAAACGCCTTGAGCGCCTCGGGCAGCTTGTCGGCGAACATGTCGACAATCACCAAAGCCGCCGGCTTGGCGTCGGCGAACAAGCGGCCCATCTCCTCGGCGGTGTAGAGCGGGTTCACATTGACGAGCACGCAGCCCGCCTTGAACACGCCAAAGGCGGCAATGGGAAACGCCAGACCATTGGGCACCTGGAGCGCCACGCGATCGCCGGTCTTGAGCCCCGCCACCTCGCGCAAATACACCGCGAAGGCATCCGACATGCGGTCGGCCTCGGCAAAGGTGAGGTTGCCGAACATGCCGTTGGGCATCACTGCGGTGAAGGCGTATTGGTCGGCATAGAGCTTGGCGGTCGCCGTCACCATCGCGCCGATGGTGCGGAACGGCGCATGCTCGATCTCGTGCTTCATGTCGGGCGTGTAGAACGCCGTCCACGGCCGCGCCTTGATGGCCTCTAGGGACATGGTCTCCTCCAAAAGTCTTATTTTTTACGTCCCGCTCTTTAGCGGGTTTTTGCGTGTCTGCGAATCAAATTCTCAGAGTTTTCCAAGACTTGCAATGGTCGCGCGAAAGATGTCGCTTGACCTTACGTTAGATGCACCTGCCCCCATCCACCTCCAGCGCCACGCCGGTGATGAAGTTGGCTTCGTCCGACGCCAGGTACAGCGCGGCGTTGGCAATATCGTCCGGGCGCGACAAGCGGCCGAGCGGGATGGAGCCGATGAACTTCGCGCGCAGCTCGGGCGTGTCGGCGCCCATGAAAAGGCCCAGCATCGCCGTCTCGCCCGCCACCGGGCACAGGCAATTGACGCGGATGTTCTTGGGCGCGAGCTCCACGGCCATCGACTTGGTGGCCGTGATCGCGAAGCCCTTAGAGGCGTTATACCATGTGAGGCCCGGGCGGGGT
Source organism: Rhizobium sp. Q54 (assembly GCA_943373055.1). GTDB lineage: Bacteria > Pseudomonadota > Alphaproteobacteria > Rhizobiales > Ancalomicrobiaceae > CALSBD01. Next base: position 2,499 of record CALSBD010000350.1, on the reverse strand, counting down.
CTTAGCCCCGCCGTCGAGGCGGTCGTCAAGATCACGCCACCGCCGCGCGCCTCCATCGCAGGGACGGCGGCCAGTGTGGCCAGATAGATGGCCTTGGCGTTGACCGCGAGGATACGGTCAAACATGGCCTCATCGACATCCATGAGCGAGCCGTTGCGGTGTGTGGTGCCGGCATTGTTGACGAGGATATCCAGCCCGCCAAACCGCTCAATCGCTTTGGCGACCATCTTTTCAGCATCGGCTTTCTTGGCGACGTCGACCTTTACAGCCGTGGCACGGCGCGGGCCGATCGCCTTCGCCACCGCACGGGCACCCTCCAGATTGAGGTCGGCGACCACCACCTTGGCGCCCTCCTCCGCAAAACGATGGGCGATGCCTTCGCCAAAGCCGGAGGCGCCGCCGGTCACGATGGCGATCTTGTCCTTAAGCCGCATGGGTCGTGTCCTTTTTTATGGTTCGTGGCGGCCGGTCGATCAGCCGTGCTTGATGACGAGCGTCTTCGGCGCGGTGAAGTGGTGCAGCGCCTCAAAGCCCTTCTCGCGGCCGTGGCCGGATTTCTTGAAGCCACCGAACGGCAATTCAACGCCGCCGCCCGCGCCATAGGCATTGAGGAACACCTGGCCCGCGCGCACCTTGCGGCCGATGCGCACCGCGCGTTGGCCGTCTCGGGTCCACACGCCAGCGACAAGGCCATAGGGCGTGCCATTGGCGAGCGCGATCGCGTCGGCCTCGTCCTCGAACGAAATGAGCGACAGGACGGGGCCGAACACCTCCTCCTGCGCCAGCGCATTGTCGCGCGGCACGGGCCCGACGAGCGCGGGCGCCACATACTGGCCGGCCTCAGGTGCATTGGCGGCGATGCGGCCGCGCGCCAGGATCGGCACTTGCTCGGCCTCGGCGCGGGCGAGGAAGCGCTCTACGCGGGCCTTTTGCTTGGCGTTGACGAGCGCGCCCAAATCAAGATCGGCATCCCACGGGCCCGCGACCAAGGCGGTGAAGCGCTCGGCCAAGCGGCGGGCCACCTCGTCAAACGCGGTGCGCTCGATCAACACGCGCGAGCCCGCCGAACAGGTCTGGCCAGCATTCTGGATGATCGCATTGACGATCACCGGGATCGCCTGATGGAGATCGGCATCGGCGAACACGATCTGGGGCGACTTGCCGCCGAGTTCCAGCGTGACGCCAATGTGGTTGACCGCGGCGGCCTGCTGAATGAGCGTGCCGACCTCCGGCGAGCCGGTAAAGGTGAGAAAATCAAGCCCCGGATGCGCCGACAGTGCCGCGCCGGCCTCCGCTCCCAGGCCCGTCACCACGTTGAATGCGCCCGGCGGCACGCCGGCCTCAAGCGCCAGTTCGGCGATGCGCACGACCGACAGACACGCATCCTCGGCCGGCTTCAAGACGACCGTATTGCCCGCCGCAAGTGCTGCGCCTGCGACGCGGCCCATGATCTGGGCGGGATAGTTCCACGGGATCACGCCACCCACCACGCCATGGGGCTCGCGGATGGTCATGGCGAGGAAGCCGTCGATGGTGGGGATGGTGTCGCCCGTGAGCTTATCGGCCGCGCCGGCGTAGAACTCGAAATAGCGCGCGGTCGCGACGATGTCGGCGCGGCCCTGGCGGATCGGCTTGCCGGTGTCGCGGCTCTCGAAGGTCGCCAATTCCTCGGCGTGGGCGGTGATGAGCTGCGATAACCCCATCAAGATCCGACCGCGATCGACGGCGGCCATCTGGCCCCACGGCCCGGTGTCAAACGCCGCCCGCGCCGCCTTCACCGCGCGATCCACATCAACGGCGCTGGAGCGCGGGATGGACGCGAACACGACGCCATCGGACGGCGACATGACATCGAGCCGCCGGCCATCCGCCGCCTCGACGCGCGCGCCGTCGATGATGTTGTTAAATGCCACCACGGTGGTGGTGGCTGGCGTGGGCCGGTCGATCCCCATGGGTGAAGTCCTTTTGGGTCGCGGGAGGGTTATGTCGAAAGCTCAGGCAGGTCCTTGAACAGGGCGAGCGCCTCGGGGTTGGCGAGTGCTTCCTGATTTTTCACCGCGCGGCCATGCACGATGTCGCGCACGGCAAGCTCGGTGATCTTGCCGGACTTGGTGCGAGGGATGTCGGCGACGGCGATGATCTTGGCTGGCACGTGGCGCGGGCTCGCGCCGGTGCGGATCTGGGTGCGGATGCGGGCCTGCAAGGCGGCGTCAAGCTCTACGCCCGGCTTCAAGCGCACGAACAGGACGACGCGCACGTCATTGTCAAACGACTGGCCGATGGCGAGGGCTTCAACGACGTCCGGGATCGCCTCGACCTGGGCATAGATCTCAGCCGTGCCAATGCGCACGCCGCCCGGGTTGAGCGTTGCGTCGGAGCGACCATGGATGATCATGCCGCCATGCGCCGTCCACTCCGCGAAGTCGCCATGGCACCACACGCCGGGAAAGCGATCGAAATAGGCGGCGCGATACTTTGCGCCATCAGGATCAGTGAGGA
>CALSBD010000349.1:0-4276 GCA_943373055.1 Rhizobium sp. Q54 | reverse complement strand
CTCGGCCTTCCCGATCGTGGGCGACCCGATCGTGACCTGGCTGTGGGGTGGCTTCTCGGTCGACAACCCGACGCTCAACCGCTTCTTCTCGCTGCACTATCTCCTGCCGTTCATGATCCTCGGCGTGGTGATCCTCCACGTGTGGGCGTTCCACACCACAGGCAACAACAACCCGACCGGTATTCCGGTGAAGCAGGCGTCGGACACGGTGCCGTTCCACCCGTACTACACGATCAAGGACCTGTTCGCGATTGTCATGTTCTTGATCTTCTTCGCGTGGTTCGTGTTCTTCTACCCGATGTACTTCAACCACCCGGACAACTACATCCCGGCCGACCCGCTCGTCACGCCGGCGCACATCGTGCCTGAATGGTACTTCCTGCCGTTCTACGCGATCCTGCGCGCGGTCCCCGATAAGCTCGGCGGCGTGTTGTTGATGTTCGGCGCCATCGCGGTGCTGTTCATCCTGCCGTGGCTTGACACCTCGAAGGTGCGCTCCGCCACCTACCGGCCGCTCTACAAGCAGTTCTTCTGGATCTTCGCGATCGTGTGCATTGGGCTGGGGTATCTCGGTTCCAAGCCGGCGGAAGGCGCTTACGTGCTGTGGTCGCGCATCCTGACCGCGTACTACTTCGGCCATTTCCTGGTCATCATGCCGATCCTCGGCTTGATCGAGAAGCCGAAGGCCATGCCCAACTCCATCACCGACGCCGTGCTTGGCAAGTCGGCCGGTGGCGCGGGCATGCCCGTGGGTGCGGCGGCCGCGCCTCAGACCAAGGGCTGATCGAGGATCGACGGAGATACATGATGGCTACTCTATCCAAGTCGACCTTGCGCGCGGGCCTCACGGCCCTCGCCCTCGCGGTCGCCAGCCCTGCCCTCGCCGCCGGCGCGGTCACGGTGGAATTCGAACAGCAGACCTGGTCGTTCTCCGGCATCTTCGGCCAGTTCGACCGGGCGCAGCTGCAGCGTGGCTTCCAGGTTTACAAGGAGGTCTGCTCTTCCTGCCACTCCATGGAACTCATGTCCTACCGCAACCTGATGCAGCCGGGCGGTCCTGAGTTCTCCGAGGAGCAGGTGCGCGCGATCGCGGCTCAGTATGAAGTGACCGACGGACCCAACGACCAAGGCGAGATGTTCAATCGCCCGGCGCGCCTGTCGGACCGCTTCAAGAGCCCGTTCCCGAACAAGGAAGCGGCCGCGGTTGCCAATAACGGCAAGGCCCCGCCGGACCTGTCGGTGATCGCCAAGGCGCGCACCATCTATCGCGGCTTCCCCAACTTCCTGACCGACGCCGTCACGCTCTACCAAGAGACCGGCCCGGACTATCTGTATGCCTTCCTCACCCGCTACGGCACGGATGAGGACAACGCGCACCACAAGTGCGACATCGCCTGGAACGCGGTGTATCACGGAACCGGCTCTTGCGTGGCCATGCCCAATGTTGTGATGGACGACGTCGTCACCTATCAGGACGGCACGCCCGCCACCAAGTCGCAGATCGCCAAGGACGTCACCGCGTTCTTGATGTGGACGGCGGAGCCCAAGCTCGAAGAGCGCAAGCAGCTCGGCTTCAACGCCCTCATGTTCATGATCATCTTCGCCTCGCTCCTCTACTTCACAACCAAGAAGCTGTGGCGCGACATCAAGCATTGATCGGGACGCGGTCGACGACCGTCACCGCCCGGCACGACACAAGCCCCGCTGCCCGCCAGCGGGGCTTTTTTGTTTCACCCCTTCGACATCCACCGTCCACACTGACGGCCTCGCCCTTCTCCCCTCGCGGGAGAAGCGGCCCCGAAGCGGCGGATGAGGGGGAACAACGAGCTAAACCTTTGATATTATTTATACTTGGACGTTTTGACTCTTTGGGGCACCGTAGTGGGCAATGGGCGAACAGGGAGACCCGCTTGTTCGATGTGGAGACATTGAGTCGGAGGAGCGAAGCTCTAAACTCAAGTTTCCCCTTGCGGCACCCCCTCTCCCTGTCCCTCCCCCTTGGCGGCGGAGGGACAGGGAGAGGGGGAAGCCACCAGCACAACCTGGTCAATCAGCTCGAAGAGCCAAGCCCGTTGTCCGCATCAACCACCATCAACGAACAAAAGCATTCGCTTGGCGCTGCGCCGACCGTTCGCCGAAGTGCGCTCGGTTGGACCGGCTGGAGCGGGTAGCGGGAATCGAACCCGCGTATTCAGCTTGGAAGGCTGCTGCTCTACCATTGAGCTATACCCGCATGCCAAGGCGGCATGGTGATCGCGTGACGCAGACACTCCAGACCGGAGCCCCGCGTCGATCCCATCGCTCTCCGGAAAAACGGATAGCGAGGGTGGTGGAGAGGGTTGGATTCGAACCAACGTAGGCTGAGCCAACGGATTTACAGTCCGTCCCCTTTAGCCACTCGGGCACCTCTCCGACCTCGCCGTCGGAACCATCGTGGTTTCGATGGCGGCGGCGCGTGGCGTGTGGCCAGCGCGTCGTGGGCGGGTTTATTGCTGGAAGACCGGCCCGTGTCAACCGGGTTTCGACATCGTCAACAGGGCCATATCGGCGCGGCGCGCCCGCCCCGCTCAGGGGTCGACCAAGCTCCCCGCGGGATCGGCCAAATTGTGCGCCGTCTCTCCAAACGAGGCAAATTGAACGCACTGTTCAACCGACGTGAACGCTATCACGCGACTGTGAGTGCCCTTGGGTGAGTATTCTTGCCCGGGTGTTGAAGATGCGTCGGCGTCCTCTCCGACGTGCATGAAGGAAACGATCCATGAAATCGACGATGCGTATTGTCTTGGCCGCCGCCACCGTCACCCTGTTCGCCACCAGCGCGTTCGCTGACGCCATCGCCGATCGCAAGGCGCTCATGAAGGCCGTGGGCGGGGCCACGAAGACCGCCTCCGATATCATGAAGGGCGATGTGAAGTGGAGCCCGGAAAAGGGCAAGGAAGTCTTCGCCGCCTACACCGCCGCCGCCGCCAAGTTCGGCGACCTGTTCCCCGTCGGCTCTGAGAAGGGCGGCGAGACCACCGCTGCCCCGGCGATCTGGTCGGACAACGCCGGCTTTAAGGCGTCGCTCGCCACCTTCAAGGCCGCGGCCGACGGCAACGCCGCCAAGGCCGCTTCCAGCGAGGCCGAGTTCAAGGCCGCCTTTGGCGCCGTCGTGCAGACCTGCAAGGGCTGCCACGAGAAGTATCGCGTTTCCAACTGAGATCACGCACGCGCGGCGGACACCCTCCGCCGCGCCCTCCGGCTGGGTGAAGGGGACTGAAACCGAATGGCGCGCCTCTTGAGCGTCTTGGCTGGCCTGGCCTTGGTGGGGGCCGCGGCTGGCTATCTGCTCACCATGCCACGCCCGCTCACCGCGGCCGATTTGCCGGCCCATCAGCCCGATGCCGCCAATGGCGCCTATCAATTCACCGCCGCCGGCTGCGCCTCGTGCCACGCCGCGCCGGACGCCAAGGGCGACGATAAGCTAAAGCTTGCCGGCGGCCTGCGCCTAGGCTCGCCGTTTGGCACCTTCGTGGTGCCCAATATCTCGCCCCACCCGCAAGACGGCATTGGCGCCTGGACGGAACTCGACTTCGTCAACGCCATGTGGAAGGGCATCGGCCGCACGGGCGAACATCTTTATCCGTCGTTCCCCTACACATCCTATGCCCGCATGCCGCTCAACGACGTGCGCGACCTGTATCATCATCTCAAGACCTTGCCGCCGGTGGCAGGCCGCGCGCCCGATCATGAGATCGGCTTTCCGTTCTCGCTGCGCGTGGCGCTGGGCGGCTGGAAGCTTCTCTATCTCGCCCCGCCCGGCTTCACGCCGCCCGCGGGCGCCTCGCCCCAGGTGGCGCGCGGCGCGGCGCTGGCGCAAGGGCCCGGCCACTGCGCCGAATGCCACACGCCGCGCGATCTGTTGGGCGGGCTCGATCCCACCCGCGCCTATGCCGGCGGCCCCGCCCCCGATGGCAAGGGCCGCATCCCTAACATCACGCCGCATCCCGACGCGATCGGCGGCTGGTCGGAGAAGGACATCGTATTCTACCTCGAGGCCGGCATGACGCCCGACGGTGACTTCGTCGGCGGCCACATGGCCAAGGTGGTTGAAAACACCGGCAAGCTGACCGCCGACGACCGCGCCGCGATTGCCGCTTATCTGAAGCACCTGCCCGCGATCGCCCCCACGCGCTGACCGGCCGCGCGCCGCCCGCCGGCCCGGTGTGCCCCACCCGGCCACCGACCGGGTGCCGCGTTAACTCAACATCAACCCTGTTTCGTCACCCTTCGTTTA
>CALSBD010000348.1:0-4284 GCA_943373055.1 Rhizobium sp. Q54 | reverse complement strand
TCGGCCTGCAAGCGACCGGCACGTAGGTTTTCCACCAGACCGCCTTGGGCTTCGATTTGTTGGAACGCCTGCCAAGCCCGCTGTGCGAGGTCCTCGGTGAGTGCTTCGACATAGCCCGAGCCGGCGGCCGGATCGGCCACGCGGTGGAGGTTTGATTCCTCAATAAGGATTGACTGCGCATTGCGCGCGATGCGGCGCGCGGTGGCGTCGGGCAAGCCGTTGGCTTGGGTGTGCGGCACCAGGCACACGCTGTCGGCGCCCGCCACGCCGGCAGCGAAGGCGGCGATGGTGCCGCGCAGCATGTTCACATTGGAATCGCGCTTGGTCATCATCCGCCACGCGGTCTCGGCGTGGATGGAGACGGACCCGGACGCAAGACCTGCGGCCGCGCGCATGCGAGCGATGATGAGACGTGCCGCGCGCACCTTGGCGATGGTGCCGAACTGGTCCTGGTCGGCCACGACGATGAGATCGACCGCATTGGCGGCGTCCTCAAGCTCATAGCCGGCGCGTTCGGCAAGCCGCCAATAGGTCGCATACTGCGCGGCGATGGCGGCGAGCTCTTGCACCGGTGTGGCGCCGGCCGCGTGCCAGGGCCGACCATCGGCCGAAAACAGCGTGCCACGCAAGCCGAGCCGCTTGACCGCCTTTGCGGCATCACACACGCGTTCCGCCAACACTTCAAAGGACGACAGCAGTCGCCCCTTGGTGGCGAAATAACCCAGCGGATCGAAACCCACATTCACCGTCAGCTGTTCAATGGGCAGGTGGCGGCGCTCGGCCAAGGCGATCAAAGTGGCCAGCACATGGCGCGCCTCGTGGCCAGCATCGAGCCGCAATCCAATGAGGTCGAGAAGGACGCCGTCGAACAGGTCGGCGAGATCATGCACCGTCTCGATCGACACGCCCGCGCCGTGGGCGAAGGGGCTGGCCGGGGTCACCAGGGTGAGAATGGACGCGCCACCCTCCAGATCGGCCAGCGCGAGCGGGTTGGCATGGCGCGGATCGGGATGATCGACGCGGCACGCGATCCGCCAGGGCATGCCCGGCTCACGGGTGCCCGCAAGCGAGCGCGGCGGTGCGCGATCATAGAGCGGCTTCAGCGGGATGCCGTCGGCGGTCGTTGAGACAAGCCGCTCGAAGGGTTGACCCTTAAGGGCCTTGTCTACAGCGGCGCGCCAGTGCGCTTCGGTCGCGGGCGCGAAGGGCGTGGCAAGGGGCGACGGGCTCATGCGGCGGCTCCAAGTGTTGGCGACTTATAAAGACGCGCCGTTCGCAAGGACAAGTGCTGCAAAAGACTTAGGAAGTGATGAGCGCGGCTCAAAAAACCGCGAAGTTGTCGGGCAGCACCTAAGGTGGGGCTTACTTGAAGCTCTAATTTCAGAAAATACACGAATGGGATGTAGTGCTGTTCAGGCAGCCGAATTCGAATCGGCCATTGGGATAACGCCAGGTGTCCGCAAGTTATGGCGCCAGAGGCACGCGCCCGTGAATTCGTGAAAATTCTAAAATTATTCCAGTTCAAAATTGCCGCAATGGCATCATCCCGAACCATTCACCCGCGTCATTCGCATTAATGACAATTGCGATAGGGCCATACATGTCATTGTTTCACGCTGGTCGATATGCGAACAAAATTGGGCGGAAACATGACGGCTGCAGTAAGATTAAAAGACCTCGCTGCTGCCCTTCATTCGGCTAACCGAACTTCCGAAATCGTCCAATCCCTGCGCACTGTTGCCCAATCCCTCCATGTCGACTTTGTTGCCGCCTTTGGCTTTCCCATGCCGGGACGAGCTCTTGAGGGGAATCTTCTCTATAGCGAGGCTCTCAAGGCCGTTGACGTCACGATGGCGATCCTGCAGGCGCAAGACGCGCTCATCGCGATGCCGTTGTCGGAATATCGCCCATTCGTACTGGACGGCACGCTTGGCAGTGGTGGACTGACCGAGGTGGGGGTGTCGGCGGTATTAGGCGCGCTCTATCAGCCGGGAACTGCGTATCGAACGATCTTTATTCCGTTTCGCGACATCTTGCCGTTCCACGGCTGCCTGACCCTGGTGGGTCAGACTATGATCGCGGAAGCCGACCTGTTGGAGCTTGAAGTGTTTACCCGCGCGGTGTTCAAGCGGGCGCTCAAGCTCAACGCGCTCGCGCTGGAGCGACCCGGTAGCTTGTCGCCGCGGGAACGGCGCGTGCTGGAGCTCACCGCGATTGGCAAGACGGCGGCCGATATCGCGGAAGATCTTGATATCTCTCAGCGCACCGTTCACGCCCATCTGCAGAACGCGGGGCAAAAGCTGGTGGCGTTGAACAAGACCCACACCGTCGTGGAAGCCTTGCGGCACAATCAAATCAAGATCTGAGCGACGCGCGCCCCAGTCGCTGGACGATTATACAAAACGCCCGCCGGTGAGGGCGGGCGTGAAGTCATGTCGGCCGTGAGGCGTGTCGCTGCTTGATCAGCGGATGAACTGGCCGAGACCCGGGATCTGGCTCAGCACCTCGTTGACCGCTTCGGGGCCCGCTTTTTCCTTGGCGTAGCCGATGATTTCCTGAGTGACGCTTTGCACGTCACCCATGCCGACGCCGGCCGAGGTCAGCTGCCCCATCACGGCCATCAAGCCGCCGGCGCCACCGCCCATCAGGCCGCCCATCATGCCCATGAGGCCGCCACCGCCACCTTCCTGGTCGGCCATGATCGCGCGGGCGCCCGGCAACATGTCCATGAGCGCGGCGACCTTGTCCTGCGGGCCTTCCTTGTTGAGGAAGTTCAAGATGATGCCAAGCGCCGAGGTGGCGGTATCCTGGTCAATGCCGACGTTTTGGACGATGCGCTGGATAAGGTCTTGCATGGATCACTCCCGTTTGTGGTCCCCCCCTCGCGGGGTGGTCGTTCGGCGCGGACATTCGCATTTTTCGCGCGGCTTCGACACCCTATTCGCCGAAAATCTTAAGCCCATGACACCTCGTCGGCCTTTCATGATTGGGGTGCGGCGCCGTACACTTCAGGATCGGTCCGTGAGATCGGAAAAATCGGGAGGACGTCCATGTCGATCGGTCGGGAAGTGGTGATTGTCGCGGGCTGCCGGACGGCTGTGGGGACCTTTGGCGGGTCGCTTGCGGGGATGGCGCCTACGGAGACGGCCGCCGCCGTCGTCAAAGAGGCGTTGGCGCGCGCCGATATGGCGCCTGACACGGTCGGGCATGTGGTGTTCGGCCATGTCGTCAACACCGAGCCCAAGGACATGTACATCGCGCGCGTCGCGGCGGTGAATGCAGGCGTGCCGATTGAGACCCCGGCGCTCACCTTGAACCGACTGTGCGGGTCGGGCGTGCAGGCCATCGTGTCGGCGGCGCAATCGATCATGCTGGGCGATGCCGATGTGGCGGTCGCCGGGGGCGCGGAAACCATGAGCCGCGCGCCGCACTCCCTCCAGGTGGTCCGCACGGGTCAAAAGATGGGCGACACCAAGATGGTCGACATGATGATCGGCGCTCTCCACGACCCGTTCGGCCATGGCCACATGGGCGTGACGGCGGAAAACGTTGCCGCGCGCCATCAGATCAACCGCGCCGCGCAAGATGCCTTCGCGCTGGAAAGCCAGCGTCGCGCGGCTGTTGCCATCGCCGAAGGCCGCTTCAAGAGCCAGATCCTGGGGCTTGAGGTCAAGGTCGGTCGGGACATGAAACTGTTCGATACCGACGAGCACCCCAAGGCGACGACGCTGGAGGCGCTCGGCGGCCTCAAGCCGGCGTTCCAAAAGGACGGTTCGGTGACCGCCGGCAACGCGTCGGGCATCAATGACGGCGCGGCGGCGGTGGTGCTGATGGAGCGCGAAGCGGCGGCCAAGGCCGGTAAGCGGCCAATGGCGCGCATCGTGGGCTACGCGCATGCCGGCGTGGAGCCGCGCGAGATGGGCATCGGCCCCGTGCCGGCCGTGCGCAAGCTATTGGAGCGCACCGGTCTATCGGTCAGCGATTTTGACGTGATCGAATCGAACGAGGCGTTCGCCGCCCAGGCGTGTGCGGTGTCGCAAGAGCTCGGCTTCGCCGCCGATAAGGTCAACCCGAACGGAGGGGCTATTGCGCTTGGCCACCCGATTGGGGCGACCGGTGGGGTGATCACGGTGAAGTGCCTCTATGAGCTGGAACGCATTGGCGGGCGCTATGGCCTGATCACCATGTGCATTGGTGGCGGTCAGGGCATCGCGCTGGCGGTGGAACGCCTGCATTGAGCGGTCCGCATCGGTCCAAGGGCGGCGCGGCGGCGTAAACCCGCCG